>NZ_JALKIK010000001.1:0-253259 GCF_023050955.1 Anaerobiospirillum sp. NML120511 | reverse complement strand
TGAGTCATTTAACTGCCATACAAGTTGTATTTTAGACATAAAAAAACTACCTCGAGGGTAGTTGCTTATAAACGGCTTATATATGCTGTTTTCTGGCAAGGGTCAACACCATAGGGGGTGGCGATTAAGCTGTACCCACTCAAAGCATAGCTGCCTATCAGCACTCCTATGGCACAGTTTGCATAGCAAAGTCAGCAAAGATGGGAAAACATTACGAACAAGCTGTCCCAGCTTTGGGCTCCCTGGTATGGCCAGGAAGCAGTAATAGTAAGTTCTATATGAATAGACATATTTATATGCTGTTAGTTTATCTGTGCTGCATGTCACATATGATTAATGTATTGAGCTTGATAATAGGGCTGTAATTTTCGGGGCTGAAATAACAGTCATAGCTATAACATATGATGTATCTATGACGAGCCTTTTAAGGGTATGGACTGCATAGAGAACATGACCACTTGTACGTGATTTTATTAATTTATTTGCAAATAACTATATATTGCTAAAGAGCCATATATAAGCGTAATAGCTCATACATGAAACCACTGTCATAAAGGTTCAATAATAAGACAAATTACGATATGTACGTTGTTTGTGTTGGCAAATAGATACACTGTAAATGAAATTTTACAGGCGCAATTTATATCCTTTTACACCGGACGTTAACGGTTGCATTGAGACCTTATGAGGTCATCTACTCATAAACAGCACTAAATATGAATTGAATGAACCATATTAGTGCACTGCTGATTAATAAGGTGAATTATGGCAGTTTATGTTAATACCAATGTGTCCAGCCTTAACGGACGTCGCTACCTCAATAATGTACAGAATCAGCTGACAACCACATATCAGCGTCTCTCCTCAGGCCTGAGAATTAACAGCGCCAAAGATGACGCTGCCGGTCTGCAGATTTCCAGCAGACTGACTACCCAGATAAACGGTCTGAATCAGGGTAACCGTAACTCCTCCGATGGTATTGCTCTTGCTCAGACCATCGAAGGCGCCATGGACGAAACCACCAATATGCTTCAGAAGATTCGTACTCTGGCTGTTCAGTCTGCCAACGGTACCAACACTACTGAAGACCGTACTGCTCTGCAGAAGGAAGCTCAGGCTCTGGCTGACGAGATCAACCGTATTGCCAAGCAGACCAAGTTTGGTGGCAAGACCGTTCTGGACGGCGGTGGTGACGGCTCTATCTACAGCACCGGTAATGCTACCTCCAAGGGCAAGCTGACCCTTCAGGTTGGTGCCAACAAGGGCGACACCATTACCTTTGAAGTCAACGCTACCATCCTCTCCAAGATTAATGGTATGGATGGCGTTATGAAAAATGGCGCTCTCAAGATGTCCACTGCTAGCGATGCATCTGCAATGATCACTGCAATCGACAAGGCCATTGGTATTATTGACGGTCAGCGCGCCGACATTGGTGCTTTACAAAACAGACTGGAAAGCTCAATTCGCAACCAGGCTAACGTCTCTGCCAACCAGTCTGATGCCCGCAGCAGAATTCGTGACGCAGACTTCGCCGAAGAGTCAGCAAATCTGTCCCAGCAGTCAATCATCCAGCAGGCTGCTACCTCCATGCTCATGCAGGCTAATACCCGTCCACAGCTCGGTCTGTCCCTGCTCGGTTAATATCTTAGCATTGCATACAGATCTGACTTTCTGTTAACTCAGACAGATTCTCAGATAGAAAAGAAAAGCCCGATCATATTTTCAATGATCGGGCTTTTTCTTTTGGCAGGACAGTTACTGCCAGTGCACACAAACCAGGTATACACTTTCCAGAATAATATATGAGACTTATATTAACTAAAACGTTTTGCAGAGTATAAGTAACAGGCACTACATCTTAGTTGCTTACTAACTTAATGCTTAATAAGCACGGATTAAAAGTGAAAATTTAATTATTGTGTGTAAAACTGACGCTGTATTATGTATCTAGTTATGTATCAAGAATATGGCTGATATCGACGTGCCATCAATGGTTTTGATCATAGATTCAACATCGTACATTGCTAACGTTGTAATTTTCCAGCTATAATGGTTTTACAGCCATATTATGAGAGACACATTTCATAACGATAAAGGAATTATTTAATGGCAGTTTATGTAAATACAAACGTCAGCTCCCTGAACGGACGCCGCTATCTTAACAATGTACAGAATCAGCTCACTACGACCTATCAACGCCTCTCTTCAGGTCTGAGAATTAACAGCGCCAAGGATGATGCAGCTGGCCTGCAGATCTCCAGCAGACTGACAACTCAGATCAATGGTCTGAATCAGGGTAACCGTAACTCCTCCGATGGTATTGCTCTTGCCCAGACCATCGAAGGCGCCATGGACGAGACCACCAACATGCTGCAGAAGATCCGTACTCTGGCTGTACAGTCAGCCAACGGTACCAATACTGCAGAGGACCGTGCTGCTCTGGCCAAAGAGGCCCAGGCTATGGCTGACGAAATCAACCGTATTGCCAAGAGCACCAAGTTCGGTGGCAAGACCGTTCTGGACGGCGCAAATGCCGACTCCATTTACGGCGGTGCAGCTGCTGAATCAGGTAAGTTAACTCTTCAGGTTGGCGCTAACAAGGGTGATACCATTACCTTTGAGGTAAAGAATGGCATTCTTTCCAAGATGAATGGTATGGCTGCCGTTATGGATAACGGCAAGCTTAAGCTTGCTGATGCCACTCAGGCCAGTGCCATGATTGATGCTATCGATAAGGCAATTGCTGAGTCTGATGGTAAGCGTGCTGACCTTGGCGCTTTACAAAACAGACTGGAAAGCTCAATTCGTAACCAGGCTAACGTATCTGCCAACCAGTCTGATGCCCGCAGCAGAATTCGTGATGCAGACTTCGCCGAAGAGTCTGCCAACCTGTCCCAGCAGTCCATTATCCAGCAGGCTGCAACCTCCATGCTCATGCAGGCTAACACCCGTCCACAGCTTGGTCTGTCCCTGCTCGGCTAACAGGATGAGTGCTTAGAATTAAGCTTCCTGTTTGCTCTGCATAAGACTGACTGCAGACTTTTGTCAGTCTTATGCGCGAAAATTAAAAGCCCCCGTTTCTGTCGAAGCAGGGGCTTTTGTTATTTGTGCTTCTGTGATTTCTCTGCACTGATATTCAGTAAAGGACAGGGATACGCGTGGTAATGCCAGGTTATTGGTTATGTTGGCCTGTGACAGTTACTGCATGGCCCTGTTACATTAATCTTGCCGGGACGGAATTTAGCCTGCAAGCAGCATGCTCAGGCCAAGAAAACATACTATGGCCATAAGCATACTCAGTGCATGCAGCAGTATATTTTTGAAGTTTTCCATAGTCGTTACCTCCCAGTTGGGTTAAGAGCCGCCCGGTCCCGGTCACGGCCAAGAGCATGGCATATTCCTTTAACCGCAGTCAGCAATTAAACAGGTCACTATGTTTTGCCATAGGGCATGCCGCTCTTATATTTATTATCGGCAAAGTTCAATATTGCTTTATTGGTAAAAGCTGATTTTTATCGTTTTTTTGATCTGGTGATGGGGAGGCTGGCAATAGTCAGAAGCGTACTGTTCGTGACATGGCCCAGGGCGGTGGAGGGTTACAAATTTGCCTTAGTGAGGTTGCCCGGCGGGCCGTTTTGTTAGATTCTGGTCTGGTCCAGCAGGGGGAGCTCTAATCTGAGCTGGTTTGGTCAGGTCTGGCTGGTCGCGCCAGATCTGAACGGGCCATGTCTGTACGGGCCATGTCAGGTCGAGCCTGGTCTGTACGGGCCAGGTCTGTACGGGCGTTGGATTATGGCTGGCAGCCATTATCTGTGTGATTGACAGATGAATGGTCTGCAGACAGTGGAAAGTGACCTGATGTTCCATTAGACTATCCAGTCCTGCACAGCCCTGGCTTTTCCCGCTTTGACAGGGGCTGATATTAAATGGCATCTTTACAGGGAGGCCGGTATGGCAACAACAGTTCTGGGAATCGACCCGGGCACTCGTAAAATGGGTTACGGAGTAATCAAGGTCGTAGGTAATAATGACTTTATTTACGTAGGCTCAGGCTGTATTCACTGCAATGAGTCCAGGATTCAGGATCGCCTGCTGACTATCATGAAAGCCATTGAGACTCTGCTTGAACAGTTTTCTCCTGATGAAATGGCTATTGAGGAGGTCTTTGTCAGCCTTAACCCTCAGTCCACCATTAAGCTTGCCGAATCACGTGCTGTTGCCATGGTGGTTGGTGCCAGGGCAGGTCTGGATGTCTATGAGTACACTCCTATGCAGATTAAGCAGGCGGTTGCATGTACTGGTGGTGCTGACAAAAAGCAGGTACAGGCAATGGTAAGGCGTTTGCTCTACCTGAACAGCGATCCTCAGATCGATGCTTCTGATGCCCTTGCCTGTGCTCTGTGTCATGCTTATACCCGCCGTATCCGTTCTGTAATGGGCCCGGGGGCAACCATAGCCACCAGCTCTCGCGGTCGCGGCCGTACCGGTCCGCGCAGCAGCTGGCGTAATTACCAGCCTTCATGAGGCCAAAATAACCTGGCTGTTCCCCTCACGATGACGGATATGCCGCTCAGCCGTGGGACAGAATTTGCTGATACTGGCGCTATTGAGTACCCGGACCGGCATGGCCCGATACAGCCATGCCCAGCCCAGCTGCGCTGCCCTGCCCTGCTTTGCAGGCTGGAGTCGCATCACTCTTTGCAGCAGCATCATCATGCAGCTGGCTTCTCCTCGTTGTTGGGCGCTTGCGTGCCTGGTTTTTCGTGGTCTGTTTTGGGCCGTTTTGTTCTGATTTTTTGAGGTAATTTTAGATGATAGGTTCACTGCGTGGCCGTGTACTGGCCATTGATGGTCTGACCGCACTGATTGAAGATGGCGCCGGAGTGGGCTATGAGGTCGAAGTTACCGGCCCGCTGCTATCTGTCATCAAGGTGGATGAACCATGTTTTGTCTACGTCCATCACGTAGTACGTGAGGATGCTGAGTTGCTGTACGGCTTTGACAGCCGTGAGTCCCGCCTGCTGTTCCGTGAGCTTATCAAGATTACAGGTGTAGGTCCTAAAGTGGCTATGGCATTGCTTACCATCATGGATCTCAAGGCATTTATCGAGGTTATTAATTCCCAGCGTCTTAATGCCCTGGTAGCCGCACCTGGCGTAGGTCGCAAGACTGCAGAGCGCATTATGGTCGAAATGAAGGATCGTATCGACAAGCTGCGTCTTGGTGAGCGCCTGCTCAACGTTACCGCTGTTGCAGCTGCCGGCTCAACTGCCATTCCGGGCGACCTTGGTGTTGAAGAGGCAGAGGCAGCCAGCGCAGCCAGCAATGCTGTGGCTATCGATGATGCTGTCCAGGCATTGCTCTCCCTGGGCTACAAGGAAACTGTTTCCCAGAACACAGTAAAGGCCGTATACAAGCCTGGCATGACCACAGAGGAAATTATCGTGGCCTGTCTTGCACAGCTTGGTAAGCACTGATTCATTTTCCCGGCTGCAGATGCGGAGCAAATCATACCTGGCAGGTGCATGTTCACCTGCAACTGCATGTGCACCTGCACCTGCATCTGCATGGGCATCTGCATGGGCAGATGTCTGCGCTGCCGACCTTGCTGTATGCTGCTGTGGCAGTTTGGCAGTTTGGCAGTGGGGCAAGGGGGCTGATTATTTACCTGTTTCTCCGACTGGTTTCCCGGCAGGACTCTGTCCTGTGGGCAGTCGGATTTTTATTATTCATGGTGGACGTGCCTGGCGTGATGTTGTTGAGCCGTGGTACGGTTGAGGGCTGTGGATGAGGAAAGTGATTGGAGGAACAGGGTAAGTGATTGCTGGGACGAGGTAAGTGATTGAGGGGACGGGGCAAGTGATTGCGGGTACGGGGTAAGTGCTTGCAGGAACGGGGCATGCCAGGCTGGCCTGTTTAATCCTTATGCAGCACAGTGCAGCCCTGCGCGGCCGTATGCTATACTTTTCCCGCCTTTAAGAGGCAGAGCATTGCGGTTTGCAGCGCATTAACTGGCGCGTCTGGTAAAGGTTTTACCAGACGGGTAAGCTCCCGGGAAACTGCATGGGCATTTTGGGCTATCTTGATTTCTGACCTGGTCAGAGAAGGGGACAAATTGGCACTTGAAAGCGGCATTGTGGCTGATGTTATTGAAACCAGCCGTCACAGAGATCTCAGCGGCACCAAGACCATTGAGGAAACCGCTGCCGAACTGGTTGAATCCAGTGAGGATCGCGCTCTGCGCCCTAAGCGTCTTTGTGACTATATTGGCCAGGAAGATGCCAAAAGCCAGCTGGAAATCGCTCTTGCTGCAGCCAGAAAGCGTGGCGAGGCCCTTGATCATGTCCTGATTTTTGGACCTCCTGGCCTTGGTAAGACCACACTGTCCAATATCATTGCCAATGAGCTTGGGGTTAACCTTTCAACCACGTCAGGCCCGGCTCTGGAAAAGAAAGGCGATGCTGCAGCTCTGCTGACCAATCTGAGCAGCCGTGATGTTCTGTTCATCGACGAAATTCACCGTCTCAGTCCGGTCATTGAAGAGTTCATGTATCCGGCCATGGAAGATTACAAGGTCGATATTCTTACCGGCGAGGGGCCATCAGCCCGATCCATTCAGATTGGCCTGCAGCCATTTACGCTGATTGGCGCGACCACTCGTGCCGGTACCCTGACCTCTCCTTTGCGCGCCCGTTTTGGCATTATTCTGCAGCTGCAGTTCTACTCGCCTGAAGAGCTCAGTGTGATTGTGCGCGCCTCAGCACGCAAGCTTAAGATTGCCATTGATGAAGACGGCGCAATGGAGCTGGCCCGCCGTTCACGTGGTACTCCCCGTATTGCCAACCGTCTGCTCAAACGTGTCCGTGATTACGCCGAAGTCAAAGGCGATGGAGTAATCACTCAGGAAATTGCTCATAGAGCTCTTGATATCCTGAAGATTGATATGGATGGTTTTGATGACTTTGACCGTGCCTATCTGCGCTGCATGATTTATGACTTCAATGGCGGTCCTGTTGGTATCGAAAGTCTTTCAGCATCACTGGGATATGAGCGTGAGACTCTTGAGAATGTGGTTGAGCCATATCTTATCCAGCAGGGCTATGTGCAGCGTTCCCGCATGGGACGTGTAGCAACAGCCAGGGCCTATAACAAGTTCGAGGAAATCTCCCGCGACTGATAAAGTCAGGACACAGGCTGCTGTTTCTGATCATGGCGGGCCAGGCAAGACATGCAGGCACTGATTATGCCTGGCCTGGTAAGAAAGCAGGGCCATGATGGATGGTGTCAGGGGACGGGATTTTTCTGAATACAAATCAGAGGTGAAAATGAGCGATCTCAGCTGTGCTAAAGATGAGGTTTTCAGCCGCACTTTCAGGGTTTATTACGAGGACACTGATGCCGGTGGTCGTGTTTATCACGCCAATTACCTCAAGTTCTGCGAAAGAACCAGAACAGATTTTGTCCGTGAGGTGCTGGGCTACCGCCAAAGCGAGCATCTGCAGGCAGATCAGAAAGGCTTTGTAGTAACAAAGCTCAATGCTGCCTTTATGGCCGGTGCCGGTCTTGAAGATGACCTTAAAATCACATGCATTCCAGTTATGGTGCGCCGCGCCTGTCTTGAGATGTACCAGGAAGTCAGCGATGCTAATACGGGCACCATGTACTTTGCCATGCGCTCTACCATTGCCTATGTAAACTTTGCTACCGGCAAGCCAGAGGGCATTCCAAAGGACTTCCTTGATGCGCTAAAAGCACAGCAGGGGCCGGAGGATCTTAAGACCCTGTGCTGACAGTGCAGCCCCGCCATTACTGTATCAACCTCCCCTGTTGAGCAGAGTTACTGCTCAACTTTGGGATCAGCGGTAGGAGCCAGGCTGACAGAACTTCCGCCTATGGAGGTCACAGCTCTTTGCAGGGCTTTTCCTGTTGACTGCTAAGCTGGTCAGACAGCCATTGAGACAAAGCAGAGCATTTTATACGCAGCCCCGCATAGTGCTTTTACGCATTATGCGGGGCTGTCTTAATTTAAGCTGGTTAATGTTATAAATGAGATGGGCCGGCCTTATGGAGTGCTGTCTTTTGTGAGAGCCAGTGCCTGGTGTTCCGCGTCGGCTGCTCCCATGTCCTTAGTGGAGCAAGCGGTATCAGGAGGTAATGGCATCCTAAGCATCAGCTAATAGCTCAGGGCTATTATGGATGCGACAGCATATGCCTGCAGAGCCTGTGTGCTGTATGTCTTCGCGGCGAGCTGCTGGAGCCCCGGACTGCTACGTATGACGACAGCAGCGCCGGTACGCAGTATGTCTTCGCGGCGAGCTCCTGGAGCGCAGAACTGCTACGTATGGCGGCAGCTGCGGCGGTATGCTGTATGTCTTTGCGGCGAGTTGCTGGAGCCCCGGACTGCTACGTATGACGACAGCAGCGCCGGTACGCAGTATGTCTTCGCGGCGAGCTCCTGGAGCGCCGAACTGCTACGTATGGCGGCAGCTGCAGCGGTACGCTGTATGTCTTTACTGCGTGTGCCGCCTCACCGGACTTCGGCGTATGGAGGCTGCAGAGACAGGGGCACTGGACGACAGGGGCCGGCAATGCTCAGTTTGGAAAGTTTACAGCTTCCTTCCATAAAGTTTTTTAGAGTGCTTTTTCGCCTGTAAGGCGGTTTCTTTGCGGCAAGGCTGATAGAATATACAGGCCTCAGGTTATTTGCCTGTTATCATTGTTGCAAAATGGACATTTATACTGTCATAAGATGTTCTGATGCCTTGAGCATCAGCTTTGATTTGCACCTTATCCCCACGAAAACAGTGGGATGAACACTACGGAATAGCCGGGTATGTACTCCCGGATCCTCTCTCTCCTGATAATTCATACAGCTGCACTGTGAGCAGCCTGTCTGTTTTGTGATGCACCTGCCTATGGTCCCCACATCTGAGGTGGCCTGAAAGCCGGCTGCCCGTTCAGGGAAGACTGGCCTTTTTCCTTTTGTCCATCCTGCCGTGTCCGGTGTAACTCCCCTGACCGTTGTCCTGCGCCCATTTTCTGTGGTCGCGTCAGCTGCCTGTGCAGTTGATGCCTTAATGCTTTGGCTCAAAGTCTGTCAGACACAGATTTACAATGATTAATTTTCAGTGCTGCGCCGCCTGTTTTCAGATCACAGCAGATCAGACTTGATAACAGGACATATGGCTGAGCCCTTAAGAGGTCACAGTGCCGGGAAGGCACAGTGCAGCTGTCCTTAACCTGCCCGGAAAGACGGTCCGGACAGACAGGGACATAAGAGCCTGACAGGCATGGTCAGGTTAAGTTTTTTGTGGAGAAAAGAAAGAATTATGCAACCTCAAGGAGCGCTGTCTTTTACTGATCTGGTCTTGAATGCCAGCTTCCTGGTGCAGTGCGTCATGCTGTTTTTGCTGGCCCTGTCCATTGCTTCATGGACCATTATCATCTCGCGCAATAACCAGTACCGCCTTGGCCGTACCAAGGCTGATGCTTTTGAGGATCGCTTCTGGTCCGGCATCGATCTCAACAACCTCTATCAGGAGTGTATGAAGCGTCCTGATGACCTGGTTGGTCTTGAGGTTATCTACTCTGCAGGTTTCAAAGAGTTCGTACGTCTGGTTAACTCAGGCCCGGCTGATCAGGAAGTGGTCATGGACGGCACTGAGCGTCAGATGCGTGTAGCCTGTGCCCGTGAGGTAGAGCTGCTTGAAAGCCATCTGCCAACCCTGGCCACCATCGGCTCCATTTCTCCTTATATCGGACTGTTCGGCACCGTATGGGGCATTATGCATGCTTTCGTAGCCCTTGCTGCCGTAAAGAATGCTACCCTGGCCATGGTGGCTCCTCCAATTGCCGAGGCTCTTATTGCTACTGCCATGGGTCTGTTTGCCGCCATTCCGGCTGTTATGTTCTATAACCGCTTTGTAACCAAGGTTGAGGCTCTTGAGAACCGTTACTACAACTTCATGGACGAGTTCTCCACAATTCTCAATCGCCGTCTGGTTACTATCCGCACCCAGCTTAACCGTCAGAATGGCTATCAGGGCGACATTGCCTCTCCACAGCAGTCTATCCCTGGTGCCGGTGTTGCCGGAGGCGTAAATATTCCTGGTGCTCCTGGTTCAGGCATGGCAGGTCAGGCTATGGCCGGAGGCGGGGTACCTGCGTCAGGAACCATAAATCAGAGCAATGTAGCCTCACATATGGGCTCATCTCCTGATGGCAATGATCTGTCAGCAATGAACAATCTCAATGCTCTCAATCCTGGTAACATGGGGCAGACTCAGGTTCAGCAGAGTCCTGAGGATCTGCGCCGCAGTGCCTTTGACAGCTATGAAGATAACGGGGCAGCCGTAGCTGCTGCCGCCGCAGCTGCCGCCAGCGCTCCACCTGTGCAACAGCCTGTTCATCAGTCACGCCAGAGCCAGGATGGTGTCCCTTCTCAGGGCGGCCGTAATGGCACTATGGATATGAGCAGCAGTCAGGCAGCCGACTTTGCCAAGGCCATGCGCCAGAATCAGGGTAACGGACCTCAGGGCCAGCAGGGCCGTCAGGGCCAGATGCGTCGTCAACAGGGCAATGGTCAGGGCGGACAGAATATGCAGGGTGGTGGCTATAACGACAACGAGATGGCCTCCAACTATCGCGGTGTAGTACCTCCACG
The DNA here is from genome assembly GCF_023050955.1 of Anaerobiospirillum sp. NML120511. Taxonomy (NCBI): domain Bacteria; kingdom Pseudomonadati; phylum Pseudomonadota; class Gammaproteobacteria; order Aeromonadales; family Succinivibrionaceae; genus Anaerobiospirillum; species Anaerobiospirillum sp. NML120511. Next base: position 242,593 of record NZ_JALKIK010000001.1, on the reverse strand, counting down.
TACCAGTAATGCAGCTCTGAACAATGCTCAGCTGCCAGGCGGTCCAGCCAGTGCAACCCGCTCAAACAGTTCAAATCCTTTAGGTCAGATCCGCAGCGGCAACAGCCCACTGTACAAGATTGGTCCTGAGGATGGTCAGCCACAGCGCAAGGGTCAGTCATCTGAGCCTCAGTACATTACTCCAGGCGGTCAGAACCGTCGCCGCAATGTGCAGGGCAATGCTGAGGGCAACAAGTAGCCTCAATACCAGTAGCTGAGCTATGGCATCAATAAGGATGTCATGGCTGACACAGCCCAGTATATGACTGGGCCTGTAATAATCTTGTGAGGATCACAGAACATGGCAGAAAGAGGAAGACGCCGTAAGTCCCGTACCGTTGCTGAGATCAACGTGGTGCCTTATATTGACGTCATGCTGGTACTGCTGGTTATCTTCATTGCTACTGCACCAGTTGTTATGCAGGGTGTTACAGTAGATCTGCCTCAGGCTGAGGCCGAGGCCATGAATGAAGATCAGCGTACTCCTATCATTGCCACTGTCGACAAGGCAGGTCAGTACTTCGTGTCTGTAGACACCCAGAGCGTTAAGATTCCTGACCTCAATACTGTAGGTCAGGTAGTAGCCGAAGAGCTGCGCAAGGATCCTGAGCGTCCGGTAGTAGTTCAGGGCGATGCCATGGTAGCTTACGACAGTGTTATTCAGCTTATGAACGCCCTCAAGCGTGCTGGCGTAGATTCAGTAGGTCTGGTAACCGACCCTATTGCTGTAACTCCGGCTCCGGGCGGCAAGTAAGACTCCTGTAACTTATACCATCAGCAAGGCCATGGCCCCGGCTAAGAGCAGTGCTGACAGCTGACGTTTTCACGCAGCAATGCCGGCTGGCAGTGCCTGCACGGCAGCCCACATGAAGCGTCCTCAGACGCAGTGGGTGCACAGGACGCAGCTTCAGCTGCAGCAGCATCCTCAGCAGCTGTCGCAGGGACTGACCTGCATGCAAGGCCTGCATGTCTGTCCTGCATGCCTGGCACGGAAAAACACAGGGGCTCAACGGATTAATGGTGCAGCCTGCAACTGCATGCCATAACGGCTGCAGAGGCAGTAGCTGCTTTTCTTTTTACCATCAGGGGAAGTAGGTCTTATGAGAATAGGATTAGGCGCCGCCTTTGTACTGGCCATAATGTTTCATGGCGCATTGCTGGCTGCCCTGGTAATCAATGTATCCCTTGATAAGCCTAAGCGTCCTGAGGAGAAGTCAGGCCAGATTATCCATGCCACCATTGTCAATGTTCCACCAGCCAAAGGTAACCCTGCCGGTAAGGAGCCAGAAGGGGTAAAGGTTCAGGATACTGCCCGTCAGGCTGCTGAGGCTGCAGCCAAGGCAAAGGCTGAGGCTGAGGCCAAAGCCCGTGCCGAGCTGGAAAAGCAGCTGGCTGCTCAGCGTAAGGCTGAGGCCGAGCGTCAGAAAGCTCTGGCACTCAAGAAGGCTGAAGAAGAAAAGAAGAAAGCCGAGGAAGAGGCTAAGAAGAAGGCCGAAGAGGAAAAGAAGAAGAAGGCTGAGGAAGAGAAGAAGAAAGCAGAGGAAGAAAAGAAGAAGAAAGCAGAAGCCGAGGCTAAGAAGAAAGCTGAGGAAGAGGCTAAAAAGAAAGCTGAAGCTGAAGCTGAAGCAAAGAAAAAGGCCGAGCTCGAAGCCCTTGCCAAACAGATGGAAAAGGAGCAGCTTGAGCGTCTTGAGGCCGAAAAGATGAAGAATCAGGCTGACAACCTTGAAGATGACATCCTTGGTCAGGCCAATGGTGTTGAAGGTGGTCAGGGCCTTGGAGCCGGTACCGGCTCTGATGAGAGTCTGACTTACGGAAGCAAGGTTCAGCAGCTTATCGAACAGAACTGGCGTATTGACCCGTCGATGAATGGCAAGAAGGTGGTAGTGACCGTATCCATTGATCAGGAAGGCATGATTTACAACGAAAAATGCCAGGGCGATCGCGCCGTATGCGCCTCCGCCATTGCTACGCTCAACCTTATCGGCATGATGCCGCGTCCTCCTAAGGGATGTAAGGACTGCAACACCATCGTAATTACCATGATTCCAAAGGTCTGATGCTGCCAGAAAATACAGCTCAGGCAACAGCGCAGCAGGCCTCCATGTCATGCCATCAGGCCCGCCCTTACAGTGGCAAGTTGAGCCTTGCTGAGGCCTACATAGGCTTGCTGAGGTCTGCAGAGCCTTGCGAAACCATGGCAGGGCATGGCACTGTAAGCTGCGCGGAGGCCGTCTCAGGCAGGGATAAGACATCTGGCTGAAATACTGTCCAGGCAGCCAGAATGCTGCCGTCACCGGCTAAACTTGCCTGCCAGAGTGCGTCACACAGGCTTTCAGTAAGCACTCCAATAGTGCCCATGTATTAAGCCAGTGCGGCCATGAGTTACGCCCGGGAGCCATTAATACAGCCAGTGCAGCCTCAATCAAGGCAGAGCCATTACATGATGGACGCTCATACTCCCATGGTCATCACTGGAAAGCAGGCAGACTGCAAGTCAGTCATCAGTCTGTAAGACTGGATCTCGCGCATCAGCCGGTAAGACTGGAGGTTGGTTATCAGCCGTTCAGGCTGGAAGTTGGTCATCAGCCGGTGAGGCCGGGAGCTGGTCATCAGCCGTTCAGGCCGGGAGCTGGACATCAGCCAGCTCTGATGCAAGTCGGTCATCAGCCGGTGATGCTGAAATTATTTGGCTGCTGCAAGGTCAGAAGAGGGCTTTTTACATTACTCTGGCTGTTCAACACATTAAGCTGCTCATGCAGCTTTTTGCTTATTTATAAGATTAATGTCAGGTCTGTGGGGACCTGATATACGGTACCGGCAGGGTCTGCTTCATTACGGGGCATAAGCCCCGCCGGTACAATAAATTTGCTCAAAACGGGCGCACTAACGTGCCCCGTCTTTGGTACACTATCAGCGTTGTCAAGTTTATTTGGGGAAAACCATGCGCTTTATTCGTGTTCTTGGAGCTGCGGTTCTTGCTCTCTCAATGCTGGGGAGCAACGCTTTTGCCGCACTCCAGATTGAGATCACTGGTGGCATCAATGAGGGTCGCCGTGTTTTAGTACTTCCTTTCCTGGTTAAGGGTGAAGTACCTGTTGATGTCTCCGGCATCATCAGCAATGACCTGATGCGTTCAGGCAAGTTCACTCCTCTGTCAGTCAAGCAGCTTCCTGCCGGGGCTCTGGTAAACAACAGCGTCAACTTTGACGTGCTGGCTGCTCAGGGTATTGAAGCCGTGGTTTCCGGCGAAGTAGGTCCTGTAGCCGATACCGGTAACTACCAGGTAGCCTACCAGCTCTATGGTGTTCAGGGCTCCAACAAGGGCAAGCCTCTTACCCAGCGCCGTGGCATTACAACCAATGCCTCCCAGCTGCGTCAGGCTGCTCATCTGGTTTCCGATCGTACCTACGAGCTGCTGACCGGTCAGCGTGGTGCTTTCCGTACCCGTATTGCCTACATCGTCTACCGTCATGGCGACCGTTTCCCTTACCAGTTAATGACAGCTGACTATGACGGTTATAACGAGGTTCCTGTACTGCGCTCAACTGAGCCAATCATGACTCCTAACTGGTCTCCAGATGGCAAGCGTCTCGTCTATGTTTCTTTCGAGCGCCGTGCTCCGACCATTTTTGTGCAGGACATCTTTACCAAGAAGCGTACCAAGCTGGCTTCATTCCCTGGTCTGAATTCTTCTCCATCATGGTCTCCAGATGGCAGCAAGATTGCATTTACTTTATCCAAGGACGGTCAGCCTGAGATTTACTACTACGATCTCGTAACTTCAAAGTACCACCGCGTTACCAAGAACAGAGCCATTGATACCGAACCATCATGGTCTTATGACAACAAGAGGATTTACTTTACCTCTGAGCGTGGCGGCCGTGCCCAGATTTACTCTGTAGATATCGAAACCCGCGAGGCTCAGCGCACTACTGTACAGGGTGCTATGAACCTGTCCTCACGCCCTATTCCAGGCAGTGATGCCCTGATTGTGATCACAAGGCAGAACGGCTATAGAGTTGCCCGTATGGATGCAGACGGTTCTATCTACATGCTCACTACCTCATCATTAGATGAGTCTCCAAGTGTGGCACCAAATGGCAGTATGGTAATATACTCAACTGTCTATCAGGGCCGTAAAGGCCTGGCTCTTGTTTCAACTGACGGCAGATTCAAGGCTAACCTGCCATCAAGCAACAAGGGTGAAATCAGCGCTCCAGCCTGGGGCCCATTGCCTGAGAAATAGGCATTGCTGCACAGCTTAACTGCATAACAGTGCAGGAGGGCTTAGCCCTGCAGTTACGGCTGCAGGATATTCAGGCAATAGAAGGAAATTTTTCATGAAAAACAAAACTTTTCTGGCACTTCTGGCAGGCGCTATGATGTTATCTGTGACTGCCTGCTCCACAACCTCCAGCACCGAAGACGGTGCCCTGATTGAAGGTCAGGAAGACATGTCCGGTATGGCCGGTGATGTCTTTGTTGAGGATAATCTGGGCTATGGCGGTGTAGACGGCGATGCTGTTACTCAGGTGGATAAGGACGGCACTCTGGTGATCGGTGATCCAAACGCTCCTGCTGACGGCCTTTACGATCCAAATTTCGGCGGCCCTCAGGCTCTGCGTGAAAACAATACCGTATATTTCAAGTACGACAGTGACCAGATTCAGGACGAGTACGTTTCTGTAATGCAGGCCCACGCTCAGTATCTGCGTGATAACCCTGACTCCCGTATCATTATCGAGGGTCATACCGACGAGCGCGGTACTCCAGAGTACAACATTGCTCTTGGTGAGCGTCGTGCCCGTGCTGTAGCCCGCTACATGCAGAATCTCGGTGTAGACGTAAACCAGCTCTCCATCGTTTCCTACGGTGAGGAAAAGCCTCTTGACCCAGGTCATGCTGAGGCCAACTGGAAGAAGAACCGTCGCGCTGTAATCAATTACTAATTGCAAGGACAGGCCATAGGGCCTGCCCCGATGCGATGAGACCCTGACCCCTGCCCGGAGAGGATCCGTGCAGGGGTCAGGTCATTTTGGGGCTCCGGTTTTTCACCACACCCTCCCGGCTGTCACCTCCGGCCTTGCTACATTCCCAGGCCAGACCTGGCTATGGCGCCGGCCCCCGGACACGCCGGGGCGCGCCCAGGTTGCTGGGGTGGCGCGTCCAGGCTGCGTCCAGCGCAGCAGCGCTGCGGCTGCGGCAGGGGCTGGCAGCAAAGCCAGCGCTCAATGGCTCCCTGGCACTGCGCTTGAGGCCGTACCACTTACGCAGTACGGGTCATCACATGCAGGAGCGCAGAGGCGCTTGCCTTAAGCTGCAGGGGCGGCTTTTGTGAGCACGGGCGCCCTTTGGCAAGTGCGCGGGCACTTAGTGCTGCTGTGATTATGGCTGTTGTGCTATAGTTGCTATTGACCCTGCATGGGGCCGTTCGACCATTGGTTAGTTAGAGGTGAGTAACAGATGCACAAGCCTAAGTCACTGATGATGTGGAGAGCATCGGATAAGAACTGCGATATCCTGTCAGCTGAATACCTGCTGGGAGGATCGCATAATGCCAGCTTATGGGCACTGGGCGATGAGACCTTTGACCGCGAGTGCTCCAGCCTGAGTCCTGGCACCCTGATTCTGCTGTTCAAGGAAGAAAGTGACCGTTATTGCATCACCGGAGGTGCCTACTTCCTGGGCTGGCGCTTCTTCAAGCCAAAGAAGGCCTGGCAGCTTTATGGTGTGCATAACGGTGCCTACAACTATGAAGATTTCGTCAATGATGTAGCAGCCCGTGGCGGTAATGAGGACAGTGATCTTTCCATGGCTCTGCTCTCTCATACCTTCATTTTCGATCAGGGAGATATTGTGCATATCCCTGAAGAGCTCAATCAGTTCATGAGTGAGCGTAATGTCTTTACCCTGCCTCTTGATGAGCCTACCGGTCGTTACCTGCACAAGCTGGTGCTTGAGCGTCGTGACAATTACATCAGCCCTGATGGCGATGACTGGCACGGCCTGTACTACGCTGCTTCTCACCGTAACTCCAAGACCTATGTAGCCGAGTTCCAGGCCCGTGTACTTAACGCCTATAACTTCCGCTGCGCCATTTCAGGTGTGCGAGCCCGTCCGGTGCTGCTCATCGCTCATATTCAGCCTTTCTACGATAACAAGTTCCAGAATTCCAGCAATGGCGTAGTACTGCGCTCCGACCTCTACCTGCTGTTCAAGCGCGGCTATATTACCTTTGAGTATGTGGACAAGGGCCAGCGTCTGATTACCCGTGTCTCTGAGACTGTACGTGAGGCTTATGGTGAGGACTATATGGAGCTCAACGGCCGTGAGCTCTTCCTGCCTGAAGACAAATCAGCCTGGCCTGAGCCACGCTATGTTCTCTGGCACAACAAGAACTGCTACGAGAACTGGCTGCGCGTAGGCGGTACCCACTCCTGATAAGTCCAGCCAGCCGCCCGGCAGGCCATATGGCCTGCAGTCAGGCACATCAGTTATACGCCAGCTTCAGCCCTGGCATCAGCGCCAGCGCATGCATCAGCGCCAGACCTGGCATCAGCACAAGCGCATGCAGCAGCGCCAGCTCTGGCGCCAGCACCGGCGCATGCAACAGCGCCTGCCACAGCCGGTCATAATACGCATGCCCAGTGCTGCCGTTCCAGGCTGTGAGCTCAGTCATTAAGCTCCATGGCAAGGCAGCTTAAAATGCTCCATCATGAGCAAGGCAAAATGCTGATAATGGTCTGTGCGTTGGGTGGCGAGGCTGCCTCAATACTGGTCTGGTCTGGTTAAAACACGGGCCGGCAAGAATGCAATAAATGGCCGCTCACTGCGAAGGTGAGCGGCCTTATTTATTTCAGGGATCACAGTTCATCCGGACCGGTACTGAAAAGCCAGAAAAAGATGAGATCAGGGTGCAGTGAGAAGATGGAGATTTGGGATAAGGAAAATTGAGGAAAATGAGTTTGAGGTAAAGGAGAATTGAGGAAAAGAGAAAAATATGATGCCATGGTTTACTGCACAGCAGCAAATGGCTGATGAGATATGTGTGGGAAAAGAGTAATGTTGAGGATGCGGAAAGGCCTGTGCTGGGGAAGAAGTGATTTACAGACCCTGTTAAGCGCATGGCTCAGGGATAAGAAAATAAAACGTTATATGGTGTTTTCTGCTTTTTGTTGCTTTTTTGCTTTTTCAAAATAAGCTGGCAGAATTTAGCTGCTTTGAATCATGATAAATAATTCACTGGTATGAGCAGAAGTGTTCACTTCTTTCACAGCATATGCAGGATTAATTCTGTCTGACCACAGAAATTTACCTGCCGTTACAAGTGCTGAATAAAATATATTGTAAAGCGACTTGTTGAGGTGATATTACAGACTGATCTGTAGTCCGGGTTGACCGGATAATAATTCTGTTAAGTTTGCTTTGAAATTGCTTTTTTAAAGGAAATGCAAACCTTTTCATGTACAGGATAACAATTTCTTTTACCGGCGCTTTTTTAAACCGGATACTTTAGGAGATACGGGAGACGAACGGTCAAACAGGGCACCACGGCAAAAACCCTGGTATCCTGTTTGCCGCTCTCTGCCTCTCCCATATCACTAAAAAAGCACGTTGAGTTTAACCTAAATTTTTTGATTTTTCAAAGACTTAACAAAGAAAAATGTAAAATTAATTATCAGCAGAACGCGTGATTTTATTCCAAAGATCCCATAAATACGGGAAATATGCCGATCAAATGACAGTTACTTTTGCAGAAATAATTACGTCTTATTCTGTCAAAAACCCGGGAGTACACTCCCTTGAACCTTAAATATGCACAAAAACACGGCAATTTCATGAAATCGTTTGCAGAAAATGAGCTAACCCGGATCCGCCCATCCACGCGTTAACAGCTTCACAGCGCATCTGCCGGATGTCTGTACTGGCGTAAACAAGCAAAATGAGGGCAGCCACTGCATCACTGCACAATGCAGACAGCGCAGGGCGCCACAGTGCATCCGTACCACAGTGCATCCGTAGCGAGGGGCAGGGCGCCACAGTGCAGCCACAGCGAGGCGCAGTGCGCCACAGTGAAGTCCCAGCGAAGCACAGTGCTGCTCAGCGCAGCTGGCAATTATTTCAGCCACTGCAGCGTGGCGACGTGCAGGGAATATGGAGCGCGTCGTGTTAATTTAAATACGTGACCAGAAACAGCAACCTGGAGTGTATGTTTGCCAGCTGCGGGCTGATATTTCAGTTCGAAACTGCCCCTGTTTCAGGAGCTAATAAATTGTGCATCGTTGAATTTTGGCAAATGAATTTTGGCAAATCCGCTGGCAGGACAATGATTACATTTGCATAGTACTGGTTAGCATAATCTGGCAGCTGTCATTGGCCGTAGTTTGCGTCAGTATGAAGCTTTAGTGGGATAGTGAGGGCTAAATTGTGTGATGGCCCAGGAGGTGAGGAGGTTAAGGGAAGGTCATCAGTCCAGGTCTTATTGTCTGTAGCGTCATTGACGTGTTTTTTGGCACTGACAGGCATGGGCGGTGAGGCGGAGACCGGTGAATACGCTGGTTCTGGTGCTGAGAGCCGGATCGGTGGCGGGGGCGGGGTCGGGGCGGATTGATTGGTGTGTGGGTAAAAACAGCAACGCCTGAGTCCCGGAGGGCTCAGGCGCTGGTATGGAGCTTTATGCCCTGCAGCGCAGGTTTGGGCGGCGCTGCAGGAGCCATGACAGCAGTCTGGTTTTAGCTGGCTTTTGGCGGTCTGGTCTTGAAGTATGACAGAGCCTTGAGCAGGTCGTCGAGGTCTTCGGTGGCCTTGCCCATGGCGGCATACTGCTTGTCAGCATCTGCACTCATGTCAGCAGCTACGCTGGTAACGCTCTGCATGTGTGAGGAGATTTCTGCGGTGGCGGCAGTCTGCTCTTCAGCAGCGGTGGCGATCTGAGTAATCTGAGTGTTCACACCGTTTACATTCTCTGTAATATCTTTAAGGATCTGCATAATCTGCTGAGCATCTTCAGCAACGGTATCCATATTGGATACGGAGGCATTGATGGAGTCAGTAGCAACAGCAGCCTCAGTCTGAATGTTCTTGATCATCCTGGAGATTTCCTGAGTGGACTGAGAGGTGCGGCTTGCAAGGGCGCGTACTTCGTCAGCTACCACAGCAAATCCTCGACCGGCCTCACCGGCACGGGCAGCCTCGATGGCGGCGTTAAGAGCCAGCAGATTGGTCTGAGCAGCAATATCATCAATAGTGGAAACAATAGAGCCGATATCACGGGACTGACGGGCCAGATTCTCGATCTTGGTGGCGTTGTCACGGGTATGCTCACTCTGCTGACGGATATTGGCAGCAGCCTGGGCAACCATGTTCATACCGTTATTGGTAATGTTCTTACACAGCTCAGAGCCTGAAGCGGCAGACTCACAGTTGCGGGCAATGTCAGTGGTTGTGGAAACCATTTCATCAGAGGCGGCAGCTACAGTAATTGCCTGGTTTTGAATATCTGAGGAGACACGGGCAATGGTAGAGGAGATGTCCTGCAGATGGCTCATCTCACTTTTGAGGTGATGAGACTCGTCCTGAGTCATTTGGATAATGCGGCTTAAAGTATTGCGCAGATCACGAATCATCTCGTGGCTCTGGCCAAATTCGTCCTTGTGGCTGTCCTTGATTGAGATGGAGAAGTCGCCACTCTTGAGCTTTTCAAGAATATACATCTGACCTTTCAGAGAGAGGGACATGTAGTTGGACATGCCAAGAGCCAGAGCCAGAGCCATAATTACGCCAATAACTGTAAAAACGGAGGCGACAATCATAGGAGTTGGTTCAGAGGCCTTGTTGGTCAGGGCAATACAGTAGTTGTTCTGCAGATGGAAAATATCGGAGCCGGTTTTGACAGCCTCCATAACCAGAGGATCAACCTCAGTCATGTAAATATCGTAAGCCTCCTCTATCTTGCCATTGCGTGCCAGAGGCATAACCTGGCTGTCAGTAATATCTGAGGCCTTGTAGATGAAGCTTTTCAGATTGAGACATGCCTGACGGTACTCATCGGTACCAAGAAAATCAGGTTTTACCGCATCGGCAACCTGACGGGCACGTCTGATGATACTGTCGCCTTCACTCATAAGACTCTGTACTGAGTAGGTAGGCTCGTGCTCATTAAGGCCCATGGAGAATTTGGAGCTGAAGTCTTCAACTGCTACCTGAGTAGTCAGAATGCGATTGAAGGCAATATTGAGCACTTCTTCAATCTTGATGGCGGTGTTGCGCACATTGTTAAGGGAGAGGATAGTGGTCATAGCGATAATCAGATTAATGGCTATCACTATCATAAAGGAGCATAGCAGCTTACTCCTTGTGCTGAGATTTAAGAAAAAGCTCATATTTCATACCTTAAAAGTCACCCGGCATAACCATACGGACGTGACTGTTACCCCGCTACCATGTACCGGCTCCTTTAAACTCAACGCGCAGCGCATTGCTGTCTGCAGCGTTCTGCCTGCAGCGTTCAGCCTGCAGCCTGAAAGCGCGCAGGCTGCAAGCGGGCAGGCAGCAGGCTTGCAGGCATTATTGCATGCCTTGTTGCCATGCCCCGATGCCATGCCTTGACGGCATGCCCTGATGCCATGCAGGTGTTTGAGTTTGATGAGCCTGGCCACGAAGCGGAGGCAGGTGCCACGGACCGTGTCAGGGGATGCGTTGAATAACCTTTTCCATCAGTCTGAATGCATGCCTGATCTGTCATGATGAATGCCAGTGACAGCTCAGATATGCTCGAGATTGATGGAAACTTTTCACCAGATAGGACAGTGTTCCCTGGATGAAGTCAAATGGCATGAAATGCCTTCATGTCCTGTGAGCGGCTGTGCCGGGCGCTGCAGAGCATATGTCAACGCTATGCAGTCATCGGTGCAGGGCTGACAGGTATTACAGCAGGGAGCTGTCTGAATAAACAGAGGATGCAGATATGCGGCAGGTACCTTGAGTGTCTGTGATTCTCTGATCGAAAAACGGCAGCTGCGCCATAGATTTGGCGCAGCTGATGCCGCCAAGGTGAATTGAGCGGCATATACTGCACTGCCATGCAGGCAGGCAGAAAACGGTCAAATGCTTGTTGAAATGATATTGTTCTGTTGCTGTTGTCACTCACAAATCATTTACTGGTCAGGGGAGCTGCCAGCATGCGACGTGGATGCAGCTCCTAATATTCTGCTGGCGGTCTCACTGTAAAGTGGGCACGTCATGGCCTTGTACTCTGACTGGCAACGATGGGGGCCTGCCATCATGGCTTGCTGTATCTGCACGGGGCCGGGAGGCATTGTGCGCCGGGCGCCTGTCGGTGTGCCCGGTTTCGGGCATGGCGACGTGAACCGCTCCTGCTCTGGAGCATGCCGGGAGGAACGCCCGTCAGCATGTTGCCGGTGATATGGGTTAACACCTGTACAGCAGGCTCTTTATCCTTGCAGTACGATATAAACTCACAAATATTTAAGCATGTCGCCATCAGCTCAGGGTGTGAGGTATGGGCTGACGTAGCCGGGCCTGAGCTTAAGCCGGATTAAGCCTGATGCTGCCTCATGGCTTGTAAGAGCGCAGGCAGTTATCCCGGTGACCAGAGTCATCAGGATATTGGGGTAAAGGCTTATCAAGGCTGTGTGGAAGCTCAAAATTTTCGAATGTACAACTACAAATATACAGCTTCATGGCTCATTAAGGGCTTATGAAGTCGCTTTCCAGTAGCGTGACTGAGGTGTATGAACGCTTCATCTGCCAGTCTTGCTCAAAAATCTGTACTGAAAGGGCTGTCCTCATAAGCCTTTATCAGACTTGCAGCTGCAGCATAAATACCTCAGGAGCCGTGCTGTAATTGAGTCAGCCGACCATGGTGCTTTTGGCAGTTAAGGGAAGTCCGAATCAGCATGGCCTGTGGCAGTGTTGCCGTAGTGTTGTCCGGTGTATGTGAGCTTACATACCGGAAGAATCATTGTGATGTTTTGTCCGGTACGACAGTTTGTTATGCCATGCTGCAGTCAGCGGCAGAGCTGACCTGAGAAACTTATGGTTAATGTATTGCTCAAGGGCTCGAACACACAGCGGGCCGTGTCTGTCTTTTTGCCTGGTAAGCAAAAGTATAAACCTGCATACCTCCAGACAATAAAGGTATAAGGCTCATACGAAGAACATCTGGTGACTTCGACTGATGCGCTTGATGTTCACGGTGTACAGGCGGCACCTGAGCATGAATAAAACGGTCGGTGTTCTGTTATTGTGCAAAATTACATAAACGTAAGGCACAATCACGGCACCGGCTTCATTTCATCCTGGCCATGGTATCACGCACATGGGTTGTCTACAAGTTAAGTACAGTATTCTCAAAGATCAGTTTCCCAAAGTTTGATCAAGGTCAGATGAGTGGTTCTTAAAAGTGCTGATCTTTCCTTTAAGAATCACATCATCAGGCATACTGGCATTCAAGTGTAATGCGGTGTTTTAATTTGATATTATTAAATGTGACACCTGCAAAAAGCCCTTAAACATGCCCAAAATGTCGTATCTATAGCAAACGTTTTCATTGTATTTGCAAGTCGACTGTTCTGATTTGGTATGAACGAATATCGCACCAGAAACAGGAAAATTGCACTAAAATCAGTCAAAGATAAGCGTTGATGTGTATCAATAAGATTGAGGAACTATAAAAAGTAAAGCGCCTGCTCCCAGTGGCTGGGGGCAGGCGCTCCGGTAGAACTGAGCTGTCAGCAGGGTACTGCGAACCTGCAGCTGCCGGTGGTTCCGGCGGCTGAGATGCCGTCCGCTGCAATCAGCTTATGGCTTTGGCTCGCGGATTTTGAAGTATGACAGGGCGCTGAGCAGCTGCTCAAGCTCCTCAGTGGCCTTGGACATATCCTCATAGGCGCGGTCAGCATCGGTACTCATGTCAGAGGCAACAGAGGTGACGCTCTGCATGTGTCCGGAAATCTCGGTGGTTGCAGTGGTCTGCTGTTCAGCAGCGTCAGCAATCTGGGTAATCTGGGTATTTACGTCGGTTACCTGATTGGTGATGTCCTCAAGAATGGAAAGAATCTTCTGAGCATCTTCAGCAACAGTATCCATGTTGGTAACAGAGGCATTGATGGAGTCAGTAGCTACAGCAGCCTCAGTCTGGATATTGTTGACCATGCGGGAGATTTCCTGAGTTGACTTGGAGGTGCGGCTTGCCAGAGCACGAACTTCGTCAGCTACCACGGCAAAACCACGACCGGCCTCACCGGCACGGGCTGCTTCGATGGCGGCGTTAAGAGCCAGCAGGTTGGTCTGAGCGGCAATATCATCAATGGTGGATACTATAGAGCCGATGTCCTTGGTCTGACGGGCCAGATTCTCAATCTTGGCAGCATTATCGCGGGTGTGCTCGCTCTGCTGACGGATATTGGCAACTGCCTGAGAAACCATGCTCATACCATTGCTGGTAACGTCCTTACAGCTCAGGGAACCGGCAGCAGCGGACTCACAGTTACGGGCAATATTGGTAGTGGTGGAAACCATTTCGTCGGCAGCAGCAGCTACGGTTACAGCCTGATTCTGAATATCGGAGGAAACACGGGAGATGTTGGAGGAAACGTCCTGCAGAGAGCTCATCTGCTCCTTAAGATGGTGAGCTTCTTCCTGAGTCATATGGATGATGCGGCTTAAGGTGTTACGCAGCTCCTTGACCATACGCTGGCTCTGACCAAATTCATCGTGGTAACCTTCCTTGATGCTGATAGAGAAGTCACCGTCCTTGATGGTTCTCAGAATAGCCATCTGATCACTCAGGGAACGGGCAATGTAGGATGATATCAGAACGGCCATGATAACGCCGATCAGCGCTCCTGCCAGAGCCAGAATGATATCCACTACAATAGCGGAACTGTCAGCTGCATCAGCGGTCAGGGATATACAGTAGTGATTCTGGTGACCGAACATCTCGGAAGCTTTCTTTACAGAGGACATCAGAACTGAATCAACACGGGTCATGTAAAGAAGGAAAGCACCGTGGCCGTCGCCTTTGCGGGCCAGAGGCAGAACCTCGTTTTCAGTAATTCTGACAGCTTCGGCTACAAGGCTCTTAAGTTCGTTACAGGCATCTGCATATTCCTGAGTGCCTACAAAGTTAGGGTTGAGAGCGCCTACAGTGCTACGGGCCTTGTCGAGAATAGCTGGAGCCTCACGCAGCAGGTCGTTCATCTTATAGTCATTAACCTCAGGGTTAAGACCCATAACGAATTTTTCACTGAAATCGGTAATGGCATTCTGGGTTGCCAGGGTGCGGTTAAATGAGCCGTTTAGTACTTCATCCAGTCGAGTGGCTGCATTACGTACATTGTTAAGAGAAGAGATGGTCATGATTGCCACAATAAGATTAAGGACAATGACCGTAAGGAAGCCTGTCAGCAGCTTGCCTCTGGTACTGAGATTATAAAAAAAGCTCATTTTTACTACCTTGTATTCCTGTCAGAACTACCCTGCAGGCAGACTGTCAGTTTGCTCAAAAACTCAGGAGTTACTGCCATGAGTCAGGGCATTGGCCTGAGTCAGGACTGTAAAACACTTACCGTTGTGATTTCACAGAAAGCATCAGCTCTTCAGGCAATGCCCTCTGTAAGGATCAGGGCAGCATTTACTGCCCGCTTCTGACTCCAGGATCCGCCAGAACCTGAAGTCATGACCTGAAAGCACAGAGCCGCTTTCAGGACCGTCCCGTCTGTACCGTACTGCCTGTGCTCAAGGCACAGTCTGTAACAGTATCAGGGGTAACGTAAAACAAACCTCAACTTTCACATAAATTCATGCCCGTACGCAGTCTGCGCAGCTTCACAGTGGCGCAGCTGCATACTTGAGCTGCTCCAGACTGGCGCAGATTACGGAGCCTGGTTCAGGTGAGCCGGGCGCTGCACGATATCTGGGCACGCAGCGACAGATATGGTGTGCACAACGGATCTTCAGCTGAAAATGCAAAGCTGATGTACGAAATCGAAACGGGGTACGCAAAGGTATGCTGCCTGTAAAGGACAGAACCTTTCGTGGCAGACAGTGGTACAGGGAATTAACACCTTGCTGTAAAAATGGGACGACAGCCGGGTGGTCCTGACCCTACAGGACAGAACTGGTGTGTGAGCGTAGTGCTCACTTATGCTGTTTGTCGAATTTAAAGCCATTGTCTTTAAGTGTGTGTCTTAAGACGATGGTACAGTTTGATTTCATGACTGCGCCACCCTCTGGGAGGATTTGCCACCCTGCGGGGCACAAGTCAATGGCGTAGATGAAATTTCTCCTGAGCGGCAGCTGCTGCCGTTCTGGCTGTAATGCTAACTGAACAGCCAGTACATAATATTCAGCGTTCATGGCACAGGGACAGGCCGCTGTGCGATAACGTTGGTATATTCTGGCGCACTGCTGTTAAAGCGGAGAGGGAAGATCTCCGCGCATTTAGCCGCAGGCGCAGTCTATAACAAAAAGATAGTATCACGCACGATTACCAGTGCACAAGGCTTAACAATGCGCTTTATTGGTGCTTTTGCCCGCTTCTCCAGATACTGTTACCGGTAAAATTTATTAAATTATCATGAAGGTACCAGCTTCATAAGGAGCATGGACATTTAAGTGGCAAATCTTATATTTGTCACGTTTAATATGAAAATATTAGGCGAGTGAAAGACTTTACGCCATGGAGCACAGTTTTAACCAGATCCCTGAGTGCTTGTGATGGCCACTGAAACTGCCCGTATCAATGCACCAGCCAGAGCAGGCAGACTAATTTCTCCCTGGCCATAAAATCTGCACCGACATGCACCAGCTGCAGCCTGGCCAACGAGGCGCGCGGGCAGGTACCAGCTGCTGGCAGGCTTACGGTGCAGCATTGCATCTGAAGATGTGCAGACGGCCACCGAGGCGCGCAGGCAGATACCAGCAGCTGGCTGGCGTACGGTGCAGCATTGCTCTGAAGATGTGCAGACGGTCATCGAGGCTGCGCCGACATGCCCCAAAGCTGCGCAGGCGGCTACGGCGATGGCAGATACTGCGGCATCAGGCGACAGGCTGGGCAAATGGTGGTGAGGAATCGTGGTGGTGCAGAAAAAATAAGGGGCCCGACGCGTAAGCGGCGGGCCCCCGTTGCCGGTGGTTGCCGGATGAAGGTGTTCTGGTGTGCTTTTTAGGCGTGAGCTGAACCGGTGGTGCCTATAAACTCAGGGCTGATCTTGAAGAACTCAAGCTCGCGGTGCAGGATGCGAACGTCCTCAATGGTCTCCTCAATGGAATGCGCCTGCTTGCTGGCATGTTCAGTCATTTCACTGGAGGCGTTGGTTACGTTCTGAGCATTGTTGGAAATTTCACCTGTGGCTGCAGTCTGCATTTCAGCTGAGGCAGCAATCTGGGTGATCTGTACATTTACCTCGTTGACGCGGGAGGTGATGTTGTTAAGCAGGCTCTCCAGATCCTTGGCGTCCTGAGCCACATTGTCCATGTGCTCTACAGAGACATTAATGGACTCGGTGGCTGATCGGGCATAGCTCTGGATGGTGTCAACCATGCGGGAGATTTCGTGGGTAGACTGGGCAGTGCGGATAGCAAGAGAACGTACTTCGTCAGCTACTACGGCAAAGCCACGTCCGGCATCACCGGAGCGGGCAGCCTCAATGGCAGCATTAAGAGCCAGCAGATTGGTCTGAGAGGCAATATCGTCAATGGTGCTGACTATGGAGGTAATGTCACGGCTCTTGGCGGCCAGCTGCTCAATCTTGCTGGAATTGTCCTTGGTGTGCTCTACCTGACGCTGCACGTTTTCAAAAGCACGGCTGGTCAGAGCAAGTCCTTCATGAGTGATGCTGGTACACTCGTTTGAGCCTGCAGCAGCACGCTCACAGTTGCGGGCAATGTCTTCGGTAGTGGAAACCATCTCATCAGAGGCGGTGGCTACAGTCATGGCCTGGTTCTGAACATTGTCGGTAGCGTTGGCAATAACACGTGAAGAGTCATTCACAGAGCTCAGACGATCGTAGAGCTTGTCGCACTCATTAACAGTCAGAACAATAATCTCACTGATGGAGGTACGCAGCTTGTTCAGAGCTACGCTGGCACGGCCAAACTCGTCCTTGCTGTTTACCTTGACCTGGTTAGTGAAGTCACCAGCGGCCATTAATTCGAGCTGATTTGTGTAGGCCTGCAGATTGTTGGAGAAATAGCGGGCAATGTACCAGGACATGATAAGGGAGACCAGTACGCCAAAGGCGGTCAGACCGTACATGTAGTAAATATTGCGCGGATCGGCTGCAGCTGCAGACAGCTCAATACATCTTCTGGTCTGGAGGTCATTGATACGGGCGGTGCAGTTACGGGCAGTGGTCCATAAAGGCAGGGCATCACGAACATAGAGGCTCAGGGCAAAGTCCGCCATATCAGAATCCATCATAGGGAGGATCTGATCTTCTACCTGACGGATATAGCCGTTGGCTGCAGTACGCAGCTGCTGGTTGGCTGAACGGTAGTCAGGGTGAGCAATGAAGTCGTCGTTAAGCGAAGAGATGGACTGGCGCAGACGGTTGATGATGTTAGGCAGATCGCGCTTGAGATCATCAGGGGTATAGTCCTTGTCCAGAAGGTTAAGACCCTTGGAAATCTTCTGGTTGGCATTTTCAAAGCAGGTATCAACACGCTGTACACGCTGGAAAGCGGTAGACAGGGTCTCGTCAATCATCAGGGCGGCATCACGAGACAGATTGAGGGCATAAATGGAAATGGCCACAATCACGAAGTTGATGGAAATAACGCTGAAAAATCCCAGCAGAATTTTAAATTTGGTACTTTTATCGCGCAGAAACTGCATCATGGCAGGCACACCTCTTAATACAGCCAGGCTCTGATACAGTACAGATACCGGCTGTCCCATTACTCAACGGCATGCCCGTCTTTACCGCAGCGGCCTTACTGAACAGTGCTCTGTGTACAATGCTCAGCCCAGGCTGCAGGTTAAACCCATGGCATGGCCGAAATAAAATCCTGTGACAGAAAACGGCAAAAGGTCATCAGTATTTATAAGAGCGGCCCTGCGGCTGATACAGGCCTGCAGACGGCCGGACCTTGCTCTTGCAGTCCGGGACAGGAACTTCCGGAACTGTCACCTCAGCTGCCACTGAGGCAATAAACCAGGGATATGGCAAGAGCCGTTCTCTGGTGGATAAACTTTAAGAAGTCATACATACATGCATGCATACGAAGTACCAGTAACCGGGCGCTTACCTTAACGCCAGGACGCAGCTGCACTCAGGCGCGCCCCTTGAACAGCCAGCTGAGCTGTTCCTGGTTCCACCCATGATGGCCCTCTGGCCTGAGGCCTGCACAACCGGTACCCTGCAGCTGGGCCATGGCTATGACCGGTACCTTGGCTTTGACCGGTACCTTGGTTGTGAGCAGGGCATCGCCCTGAACTATGCCGGGACATGCCACTGGTAACTGTACCTGTCAGGGCCTGATGGGCCCCAGGAGCGGGCGCGCCTGAGTACTTACATGGGCATCAGACGCGCGTACCCGACTGCAGCACGGGCAGTGGCACGTGCTGAAGCATCAAATTAATCTTGACCGGGTACTGAAAAACAGGCTGGGAGGCAAATCATAACTGGCAGAGACACTGTAACCTCAGCAGGCTGCTCATCAGCACTCCTGCAAGGATAACCAGTCCCGTACCATTATGTATTGCCTGAAAGCAAAGGATATCTGTGTCATCATGTCAGTATCTGATGCTCTTCGTTTTCTGACAGGATGACTGTAAGCATGTGTGATAGAAAAAAGAAAAAACTGACTGTGCGCTTACCGGGCACTTAACATGTAATGACTGAGTGACACTGCATTCAGGAAACACGGGGTTTTACCCAAAGAGCAGTGCGTGCAGCTGCATATTTGTCATAATTAAGGGGGAGAGCAGGCCTCAAGACTGCAATGAACCAGTATTGAGCAGCTCAGACCTGCAAATTTAATATTTTCCAAACATACTGGTTATGGAAAGAGGTCAGAAAACGTGATGCTTATGGCCTGCATGACATGTTTTGCAAAATGTCATTTTCCGCCATCAAATCGGGACAAAAATCCACACTTTCTGACAGCTAATAGCATAGCAAAAAGAGCCTCATAGATAAAGCGTTTACATGCATAAAATTAAGATAAACAGGCGCAATAGCGGCGTTTGCATGGCATGCAGTCTGTAAAAAAGTGCCCGTGCACGTAAGACACTGCCATACAAGTGTATTTGATACAGCAAAAGTTACCCCACGCTCACAGATTAATGGTATTTTCGGGCATTATTCTGGAAAGATTGGAGGTCCTGTGCTATGTTCACAGCAACATCAGTATGTTATTTTCAATTTACACAGAATTTAAAAGTATAAGCGCCATCATAAACCCGTACCCGGCAGCCCTGACCGCATCCTTTAGCAGCCCACTGCCTAAAGGCATTGCCCGGGCAAAAGCTTAAACTGATTACACAAATCTGATAATACCTTAACACTGCCTGTCAGACCTGTCTGCCTGAGTCCAGTCATGCATACTGGTACGGCCAGCCATACATACTGGTGCGGCAAGCAATGCATAATGGTACGGCCAGCCATACCAGCTATGGCGCTTCAGTGTTAGCGGGCCAGTCCGCTGCAAGTGGATGCTGTAACCCATGCAATAGATTACGCTGAAATGTCGGTTCAACATCACCGGCTGCGCTGGGGCTGCCAGTTGATAATCACACACCGTGTTTAACAACCATGAACATACTGGCAGACTCCAGAGTCAGTTAATGGGCCGCATGGTTTTGAGCTTCCATTGCTCTGTCCTTGACTGTCCCAGCGGTGCACCCATGCATTATGAGCTTTTGCCTGTGCCCGTACCGTGCTTCAAATATTATTGCGCTTGCTGTTCCCGGTCTGAGACACTGAGCAGCCTGTGACCATTCCCTTCTCTGTTTCTGCATACTATAGAGTAGCGTGAGCCAGGCCTGCGTCATGGTGTGAAGCTGAGGTGTGAGACGTTATGCGACTGTACCATGAGGTAACCATACATGTGCGGCTGGACAAGTCGGCACCTTGGCGTGAGCCTGAGGTGTGGGGCGGGATAAGCCAACACCATGCCGTGAGCCTGAGGTGTGGGGCGGGACAAACCAGCACCAGGGGGTGAACCTGAAGTGTGGGGCGGGACAAACCAGCACCAGGGGGTGAACCTGAAGTGTGGTAAGTGATGTGACTGCACCTTGCTCCGTCGCTGATGCTCAGGTATTGCTGACCTGTGCTCAGAAGCGGGATGAAGCTGTGTGCATGGGTGGCCGCTGCCGGGGCTCCTTATGCCGGAGCCATATATTGTAGCCTGTGAGCCTGATACTTGTTCCGATCTTCAGACGGAGGAGAACCTATGGCCATAATGCCTTTTGCCCAAAGAGCAATTACCACGGAGCAGGCGCATTTGCTGGTGCAGGCCTCTGATGGTGTATTTGAGCCTCTCATAGAGCGCTATGGTCTGTTGCCTTACCGTTACTTCGATTCCGTATACAAGGGGCTGATAACAACCGTCCTCTCCCAGCAGCTGTCCGACCGGGCTCTGCAGGCCATTGTCCGCAATCTCCCTGATGAGTACTTCACCTCATCTTCCTGGCTGCTAAGCCATATCGAGCAGCATGAGCGCTCCATGGCAGTCAGCGGCACCCGTATTATTCCCTTTTCCCAGGCCAAGATAGCAGCACTAAAGTCCTTGCTGAACCTCTTTGACAGGGGAGTAATCACTGAGCGGTCCCTGATGGAGATGACCCGTGAGCAGCGTGCCCACATACTGGGCTCATGTAAGGGCATAGGTCCATGGTCACTGGACATGGCTGAAATGTTTATCTTCGCGGCTCCTGATATCTTTCCCCTTGGCGATCAGGGCGTACAAAATGCCGTCATGCTGCTGTTGGACATCAATGCCACCGGGCTTACCCGTCTTGATCGTCTTGATATCATTGCATCTTTTCGTGACCGCATACGCTCACCACAGGTGCTTACCCTGGCTACCTTCTATCTGTGGGCCCTTAATGCAGATACAGCTCACCGTGAAAGCTTTCGCGCTCTTGCCGAAAGCTGGCGCTCTGACCGTCAGTCACTGGAGTTAAACTCGGACGCGCAGAAGCTCTCAGGAGCTCAGGACAGTTCATCAGACCACTGTCCATCACCAGGAAAAGCTGTCAATACACAGGCATCTTCAGCATCAGCAGTCGGGGCAGCGGCGGTGTATGGCGGATCTGATGGGGCTCATGGTGCTCAGGCCGCTCATGGAGATCTGGCAGACCCACACCAGGCTCCAGATCCAGCCTCTTGCAAGGGGGCGACAGCAGAGCAGCCTGAAAAGCCAAAAGTACGTAGAAAAAGCTGTGGCCGCCCCCGCAAAGGAGTCTGCAGCTCACTTAATATTATGACTGACAGCAGGCAAAACGGTAAGCTGTCCCTGCGTGCTGACTGGCAGACTCTGATAGAGCCAGGTGAGTAAGCCGGGCAACAGTGGGCGTAGCTGACTTCGAGCTGACTTTGGGCTGCCAGTGTTATGCTGCAACCAGACTGAGTTATATTAAACATTTTATAAAGTGTTATTGTTGAAGTTATCCATGTTAGTGTCTGACAGTGCAGCTGAGTCATAGAACATTCGGGCTGCAGGAGCTTCAAAGCTCTCAGGTTCTTAAGGCATGTTTTGCTTTGTAATAACCGGACAGGAAATGCTTCGCTGCGCCATGTTATTGCCGTTCAGGGCCGGTCGCGCCATTTAATTGCTGTTCATGCCCGGTCGCGTCATGGCATGCAGTACGATGCAATGGCTCCACTGTGAGATTTGCTGATGACGACACTGCGGGGAGCATTATGGTCAGGACGGGTATGGAAGCAGTAATGTTATCAGGGCGTGAATGCAATGAGCTCTGAACAGTTGATTACGAATCAAGGACTGATGTCTGGGG
Organism: Anaerobiospirillum sp. NML120511; assembly: GCF_023050955.1. Classification (NCBI taxonomy): domain Bacteria; kingdom Pseudomonadati; phylum Pseudomonadota; class Gammaproteobacteria; order Aeromonadales; family Succinivibrionaceae; genus Anaerobiospirillum; species Anaerobiospirillum sp. NML120511. Next base: position 220,563 of record NZ_JALKIK010000001.1, on the reverse strand, counting down.
CTATGGTGTAAAACCAGTCACCTTTCCATGAGGCTTTCCGGGTATTTATTTCCTTAAGATCCAGGTCAGAAACTCTGATGGTGCTCTTGAAGAGTGCTTCATCTTTCTGACTTGCGCTCTTAACACTCTTTGCCCCGGAGCAGCTGGCAATCAGGTCAATGATTAGCTCAATTGTTTCAAGTGGACGTCCACGCCGGTTCATGGTGATAGATGAGACCATGCGATGCTCGATTTTGCGCCATTTTGAGGTGCCCACAGGAAACTGGAAGATAAACAGCTTCAGCCCTGTCTCATTTGCAAGTTTCTGAAGTTGCGCCATCCAGAGGCTGTTTTTGCTGATATTGCCTCCGCAGCTGTCGGCTGTAATCATCAGACTGGATGCATTTGGGTACATCTGGTTACCCATCTGAGTCCACCATTGAAGGATGCCGGATACCGCAAACTCAGCTGTGTCTGCGGTTATGCCAGCTTTTGCAAATCCCTTACTGGCATGGTCATCATATATCCCATCAGGACTGGCTTTCCACTCAGAAAAAACATGATCAAAAACAAGGTCAGGCTCACCTTTGTGAAGTCCTTGAGTTCCCCTGTTCTGGAAGTTGCCAGCGTTTTCCTCTTCTTCTTTTTTCCTTACAGCAACAGAAATGACCGGCTGGCACTGTTTCATAAAATGCTTTGCAAAGCGATTTATGCGAATAAATTGCCTGTTTCTGTCCGCATCGGAAGCAGTAAGCGGAGTGCTCTTGGGATTCTCCTGTATGTCGTATCCCAGCTCCTCAAGAATCCTTCCTGCAGATACATGTGAAATATTAACCCCAGTATCCTTTAGGGAACTGGCAATATTTCTGAGGCTCTTTGTGGTCCATATCAACGGACTGGCAGTACTGCCTTTAGTGTCAGGATCAAGCATTTTACTTACTGCAGCAAACACCTCAGGATTGCCTGCACGGAGGGATTTTCTTCCTGCACCTGAATCTCTTACCTGTTGAACCATGTCTGGCCATTCATCAACTGGCTTGTTCTGCAGCTCCTTAAGCTCTTTTTTGCCCTTTGTGAGAGTGTTCATGGTGATGCCTGAGACCTTGCAGATCATTGACTGAGAGCCCCTTCCAATATGATTGGATAAGGCTGAAAGAATGATCCTTCTCTGGCGCTCATTGGTAGAGTGATATATCACATTAATCAGCTCAACTAAGGATGAGTCGGAAGCGCTTTGCTCCATAAATAGCCTCCATACTGGCCTGCATAACATTTAATGATATTGTATCGGTAAAGTATGTGTAATCAAATTGAATAGTTCGTACTCACTGTATTAATCGTGCCTGAGCACCAGCTGTGGCTGATAAAGTTCCAGTGTCACAGCCGGCTTTATTGTCTGTCAGGGCAGGGATTGCGGGGAGCGGTCTGACATGTGCAGGCTGAGGCCATGAGATGTCGCGCCTTGCATTTGATAGTCTGGCGTCAGGCGTACAGTATCCGGACGCGGGCATCCGCTTATCGGACGGGGCTGTCATCAGACTGTAGTCCCAATGTCGTTGTCTTTGAGTCAGCGTACGGACGGGGCTGCCATCCGACTGTAGTCCCGATGTCGTTGTACTTGAGTCAGCGTACGGACGGTCAGACGGACATTTCTGGCAGACGAGGAGCCGGTGAGAAGTGGCAGTCCGGCGGACGGGGAGGCCAGGGATAAATTTGAGGCATGAAAAAAGCCGGTTCGGGGTTACCGAACCGGCTTTTTTGCTGCTGGACCGTGGTCCGGCAGGAGTTAATCCCTGAGGCTGTTATTTGGCTGCCTGGGCGGCCTCGTGCTGCTCGTAGGTTTCAAGCTTGAGGTTGCGCATGTGCAGGTAGGAGAGCACAGCAAGCATTACGACAAAACCGGTACCAAGGCTTAAGAACAGATTGCCGGTAAAGCCTGCCACTACGTAGCCGCAGAATGCTGAGGAGGCAACAATCAGGGCAAATGGCAGCTGGGTGGCAACGTGTTCAATGTGGACACATCCCGAACCTGCCGAGGACAGAATGGTCGTATCCGATATTGGCGAGCAGTGGTCACCAAATACAGAGCCGGCCAGGGTGGCAGACAGGGTGATGGTGATGAGGGCACCGCTTGGGTCAATGGCCTGAGCAACTACAACCACGATAGGGATGAGAATACCGAAAGTACCCCATGCAGTACCGGTGGAGAATGAGAGGAAGCCGGCAATTACAAAGATGATGGCAGGCAGGAAGTTGCCCAGAACACCGGTGTCATTCTCAACGATGCCGGAGATGAACAGCGGAGTCTGAAGCAGGTCACGGCAGACGCCGGAGATGGTCCATGCCATTACCAGGATCAGGTTGGCTGGAATCATGGCCTGTACGCCCTTGAGCACGCCGTTCATGAACTGCTTTAAGGTCAGGAGACGACGGCCTACGAACATGATGAAAGCAACGATCAGGGCACCGAAGGAAGCCAGCACCAGAGCAGGACCGGCGCTGGTGTTACCAAAGGCAGCGCCAATGTTGTGATAGGCAGGATCAGTACCCCAGTAGCCGCCCACATAGAGCAGGGACATAATGGCAAAGATGATCAGGGCAACAATTGGGACAACCATGTCCAGAACGCCACCCTTGTCAGTTACTACGTCGATGTTCTCGTGCTCTTTGCTGGAAACACCGCTGGAGCCGTTCTTGATGGCATCGAGCTCGGCACGACGCATCTGGCCAAAGTCAAAATTGCCCAGAGCTACCAGAATAACCATGGAGATACACAGCAGAGCGTAGAAGTTCCATGGAATGGTAGATATGAAGGCCTGCATTTCAGACTCGAAAGCACCGGTGCTCTTGAGGTTGGAGCCTACGGCTGCAGCCCATGAGGAGATAGGAGCAATAATACAGACAGGTGCGGCAGTGGAGTCGATGATATATGCCAGCTTGGCGCGGGAGATACGGTACTTGTCTGAGATTGGACGCATAACGGTACCAACAGTCAGACAGTTGAAGTAGTCATCGATGAAGATGAAAGCACCCAGTATGGAGGTGGAGAGCAGGGCGCTCTTTCTGCCCTTGATCTTGCGGGTAGCCCAGTCGCCATAGGCGCGGGAGCCGCCAGCCATGGCTATTACATAGACCAGTGAGCCCAGCAGTGAGCAGAAGATAACAATGTTGAAGTCAACTTTATTAACCATCACTGTGAAGGCATTCTGGACTGTAGAGATAACCAGGAAGTCCTGGCCCATGCCAAGTGTGTAAATAAAGGTGCCTGTTAAAATACCGATAAGCAGGGAAGAGAACACTTCCTTGGTAATCAGTGCGAGCACCACCGCAATTACTGGCGGCAGGATCGACAGCGCACCGGCGTAATATGGTTCCATGATCGACCTCAAGCATATAGGACAAAAAGCTGAGCACCTCTCTTCAGGTGTCTCAAAGGAGTGCAGTTGCCTTATTTATCAAAATATGGACGCATCTGTCTCCCTGAAAATGCACCCAATTATAGCATGTAGCTAAGTTTCAGCCGGTTTTGCACGCATGTGGTGCAAAACAGATTTAATAACTTGATAACGGCCCGCTAAGTGTCAGTATTGCACAATTGATGTGCAAAAATCACAGTCCCCATCGATATCACTGCACAGTAAATATCCCGACAAATCCCGTAAATATGCCCTTTAGGCACCTTTACGCCTTGACTTTCCCCCTTTTGCTGTTAAGCAGGAATCAAAAGAGCCCCACTCAGCTCACAACACCTCAGCCCACCTCCACCATGACATTCCCTGTATGCTCAATTGCACCAGTCAGTCCAGCTTTCAATGTTGGCTCACCTGGCAGCGCACTGCCTTGCATTACAGGCCCTGGCGGGAGTACCTGCAGTACTGATCTCTGTCTGACCGGTCAGACTGACCTGGCCTGGACTTTCATGCAGGGAGGCGCAGCTCTCACTGCCGTGCTGGATGTTGCCCGGGTATACGAACTCCAGTCCGGCTGGCTTATTGCCGTAAAAGCTGTAGAAGCCTGATGCATACTTAAAACTGGTCCAGCCATGACCATCATCCTGCCAGCCCATGGCCATAACCTGGCTCTGCCATATCCCTGACCAGGCTTAGCCATGACCATGACCTTGCTGGCATTACCACGAACATGACCAGGCTCAGCCATGACCATGACCTTAGCTTGCATTACCACGAACATGACCTGGCTCAGCCATGACCATGACCTAACTGCCGTTACCATGGCCATGACCAGAGTCGGCTCCAGGCCGGCTCAATGTCGCTAATAAGCTTAATATGCTGTGACAAAGGGGATGACTGCTCTGTGTCAGCCCCGGTGTCACGCATGTGGCCGTGCCGGAGGACGGGCAGGTATGAGCAGCCATACCTGAGGCTTAATCTTATCGGGGATCTGATGGGTCAGGGAGGGGCTGTTTGTGCTACATTAAGCCTTTTGTATTCTTTGTTTTGTGTTGGCTACTAAACCATGTCAGTTAAGTCTGAAGACAGTCAGGACTATAAAGCGTCAGGCCTGCTTTCCCCTGAGGAAAGACCGGGCAGCTGCACCGTTGGCGCAGCACAGAGCGATCCTGTTGCCGAGGCGGCTCTCAAAGCCCTGCAGGATCGTGCTGACAGTAATGGTGAAGTAAGGGAATCAGCTCCTTCGGGAGTAAAGGTGGTATGGAAGCTTTTTGTTCCTAAAGAGGAGACTAAGGCACCAGCTGACACTGACAGTAATGAGGATAGCAAGTACAGCAAAAAGGGCACATCCAGAGGACGGGGCCGTAAGGGAACGGGTTCATCTTACAGCCGTAAGAGCACCAGCAGTTCTTATGCAAAGTCCGGCAGCACATCTGCTTCGGGCAGCTACTCCCGCAAGAGCAGTACAGGCTCAAAATCATCGCTGAGCAGGGGATCGGGCTACAGTTCAGGCTACAGTTCCAGCTACGGCAGTTCAGGAGGTAGCCGTACTCGCAGCTCCGGGGGTTATGGCAGCAACAGCTATGGCAGCGGTGGCTATGGCGGCAGCTATGGCAGTGGTGGCTATGGCGGCAGCTATGGCAGCAGCCGCTCATATGGAAGTGCGGGCAGTTCGTCTTATTCAAAGAGCCGCAGTTACGGCAGCTCTTACGGTGGCAAGGGCTTTAATGCCAGTGAAAGCAGCTCACAGGTTGCAGTATCCTCATATTCAGGTTCAGGCCGTGATTCATCAGATTCATGGCCTGGTCAGGGAGATCTTTTTGCTGGTCTACAGACCTCATCATCACCATTTTCCTCAGATAAAGGCACCTCCAGGCAGTGGACTGGATTTGGCAAGGGCAGCACAGGCAGTTCATCCCGTGGTCCGGCATCAGTGTCGACCAGCAAAGCCGCTGCTGCAAAGGCCGCAGCTGAGGGCAGTGGCTCTGATTTTATTGATCCGGCAGAGGAAAACTTTACCCTCATTAATCAATATGCCTATGACGGCCCGGTACCTGAGCAGGGACGCAGGATTTCAGCCCGCGAAGCCAGATTTGGCCATGTAATTTCAGTAAGTGAGTTTGAACAGGCCCATAAAAGCAGGACCCTGTCCTGGATTGATCAGTCACGTGCCAGCTGTCCTCAGCAGGACAACGCATGGCCTGACAGACATGCATCAGGCAGCACTACAGCTGCGCACACTCAGTCTCAAGAGCCGGCTCCAGCATCTGAGTCAGGTTTCAATGAGGGCTTGGCTGGAAACAGTGTTGCACAGCACAATACTGTAACTGACAGTACTGTCAGCAAGGAAGTTGCTGCAAATGACCTGGCTGGCCAGAACCATGACAGGACCATGGCCCGTGACAGTGGCTGTGCAGGTGGCGGTGAGAGCGCAGCTGCAGCGCTGCATGAATCAGACACTTTTGAGTACACACCTTCACGCAGGGCAGACAGCCGGAGCAAAAGTATCATGGGTAAACGTACCGGCCTGGCAGCACGTATTGCGCTCAGGGAATATGGCATAACCAAATCAAGGCATGTTGTGACTTACAGAGGTGGTGAGAATACCTCTGAAGAAAGTGATGGCTTTGACATACCAGATAATGATGAAAAGGATCAGGCACAGTCAGCTGGCCGTTTAGAGCACTCGGATGCAGGAGAGTCCGGCTCTGCAAGGCCACAGGATCAAGCCGCGCATGCTCCAGCAGAGCAGTCTCAGCAGGCAGTTTCATCAGCCATTTACAGCACAGCTATGCCAGCCCATACCGCAGGCGCAGCAGCCAATGCGACCAATGCTGCGCCAGCCCATGCCGCAGGTTTATCAGGCCAGGCCGGTTTAGAGGTGCCAGCTCAGAATGTAAATTCAGGTCAGCTGCAGGGCGCTCCACTGCCTGCTGCAGCTGGTGTGCATGAGGCTTTGTCATCTCATGCTGACAATGGATCTTACGGGACAGCTGAAATGGCAATGGCCGGGGCAGACGGACAGAGTGCGAATTTAACAAGGTTTGGAGCTGGTGCTGGCAGGTATGCAAAAGCGTCAGGCCGCAAGCATGGTGGCTCATCAGCAAGGTCTGAGCGTCTGCAGGCTCTGTCCCGTGGAACACGCACTGGATCGGCCCCTCCAAAGCAGCCCGACAGCAATCTGCTGGGCGGCAGCTACAGCATGCAGTCACTGCCACCACGCCATGCAGGCAGGGGAGCTCCCGAGCACATGACTGCAGCTGCGGGTGTTGCCAGACCTGCAGGTCAGGCCGTCCACCAGTTTAAGACTGGCGTCAGCCATAATAAGACGGGAGGTGCACTTCAAGGCACAGCAGGTCATGGCAACGGTGTACGTCTGCCTTCGCAGCCTATGCTCAGTGGCATTGGTCGTGATGATTCTGATTACCAGCTGCCTCATGAAGCCCAGATACAAATGGCAGCCCGTGCTCAGTCACAGGCAGCTGCACAGACAAAGGCACCGGCTCATAGCCATGCACCATCCCAGCATCAGGAAGTGGCTCATAGCCGGGAGTCAGTCCAGCCTGCAGTGCACAATCGACCACGGACAGCTCAGCCATCTCAGCTTTCACAGCCTCAGTCATGGCAGCATCGCCCTTATCAGGGGGAGCATGATTATGAGACAGCCAGCAATTATGGCCCCGCATATCCCTCTGCACATAATTCAATCCCGGCATGGGGAGTAACTCAGAGTGCTGATCCTGGTAAGGCTGTCCCTTTGTCGGGCTCTGTAGCCCAGGCCTCTGGGGCATCTCTGCCTCAGCTGCAGCAAGTGCCTCAGGACCATTCTTACCCTCATGCTCAACAGCATGCCGGTGCTGACGGAGCGCCAGCTTTTTACCAGAGCTCTGAGGTACCGGTAAATGCCTGGCATGGCCCTCAGCAGACAGCTGATATGCAGGGCACAGGTGCGGGCGATGCTGTAGCAGCAGCTGGTACAGCCATCAGCTCAGCGATGAGCAGTCAGAATGGCACGTCAGCTCTAAGAGGCAGTAGCAGCGGAAATTCCGGTAAGGATGGATTTAATCCAGATCTGGCTATTGCCCTTGCGTCAGCACGCTCACAGCTTATGCCACATAAGCGCAAGGTACGCCGATCAATTGGCAGTGCTCCAGTACTGCCTCGCGCAGCATCTTTACAGTCAGCACAAAAGCCTGCAGCCGTGCCTGGCCAGTATGGTCCTGCAGCAGCTGCGGCTGCCCAGGCAAATGGCAATGGTCATAGCACTGGCACTGGTGCTGGCAATTGGTCCGGCAACAGCTACGGACAGGGGCAGGGCTCCTGGTCAGCTCCATCTGGTGCTGGTGAGCCTGGACAGGGGGATGCGCCGTATTACAGGGGCGCGCCTCAGCCTTTTGCAGGTCCTACTCAGGGTGCAGTGCCTCACGGAGCTGCTGTCCACAGTCAGAATGCATGGTATCAGGCCCCATCTGCTCAAGGAGCTGCTGTCCACAGTCAGGAGCCTGGATATCAGGGGGCTTCAGCATCTGCAATGCCATTGTCATCTGCAGCTGCATCAGGTGCACCGGCTGATTTTCAGAGCCGCCAGCAATGGCAGGCTCAGCCGCCGCATGGCCAGAACATGCCTGGCCAGAACCTGCCAGGCCTGCTCGCTCATACCAGTATGTCTAATGGCCAGGTTCCTGATTATCAGGGACTGCCTCATGCATGCCCAGCAGGTGTTGAGCATGGCAGTGCAGATGAGAGCAGATGGGCGGGCGCTGCTCAGGACAGTACTCATACACGTGGTGCAGAGGGCTCAGGTTCCGGTCATGATTATGGGGCTGGAACAATGGATGGTGCCGCTCCTGCTGTCATGCAGCATGCTGCTTTTAATCAGACGGCTGTATCGGGATTTAATAAGGCAGGCGCGCCATTGCCTGGCGGTCAGGCGGGGGCCTGGGGATCGGCAGGTCAGGATGGATACCATGGGACCGCCCTGGACGGCGGTTATGGCTTTGGTCCTGAGTCGGGATTTGGTGCTGGTTTTCAGGGCATGCCTGACACAGCCATGAGTGCTCAGGGAGGCAATGGCCAGTGGCATGGGGATTTTGCTCATGCAGACGCAGCCGCCGCTTCCCCTTTTGCCTCCTCAATGGGGGCGGCCCCAGGCAGGTACGCCGATTCTGGCAGGTACAGTCAGCCCGGTATGTACAGTGCTCATGAAATTGCTGCCAGTCATAGTATGTCTGCAGGGTCTGGTATGTCCGGAGCTCCTGGTATGTCCGCAGAACAGGGATGGGCAGATGGGCCGGGAATGACCGGAGGACCGCGCATGGGCGGTGGGCCAGGCATGGCTGGTGTACCGGGCATGGGCGAGGGGCCATGCATGGCTGGTGTACCGGGCAAGGACGGAGGTCCAGGTGTGGCAGGTGGTCCAGGCATGGCTGACCACCGTGGTATGGGGGAGCCTGGTATGTCCGGTATGGGCAGCTGGTGCGGCGGTTCTGCGCCTGATGAGGCTGCTGCATCTGCATGGCCAGAGGCAGCCTCAGCTGTGCCTGGTGTGGTGGGAGAGCCTGGCTTTTATGATCGTGAGGAGCTTGAAGGGCTTGTAGAGCGTGTCACCTATCACAGTGAGGAAAGCGGCTATTGTATTCTGCGCATTAAGGTAAAGCAGCTTCCTGATCTGATTACTGTAACGGGGCAGGCCGCTTCGGTGACACCTGGTGAGTATGCCCGTGCCCGTGGTGTGTGGGTGGTTGATAAGGATTATGGACGTCAGTTTCGTGCTGAGAAACTGGAGATTTTCCCGCCTAATACCCTTACAGGTATTGAAAAGTATCTGGGATCAGGCATGGTTAAAGGTATTGGACCAGCCTGTGCGCGAATTCTGGTAGAGGCTTATGGTGAGGAGGTCTTTGATGTCATTGAAAAAGATCCCGAAAGCATGCTGGAGCTGCGCGGTATTGGCCGCAAGCGTGTAGACCGTATTGTTGCCGGATGGTCTGATCAGAAGGTTATCCGGTCCATTATGGTGTTCTTACACTCTCATGGCGTATCCACCTCCAAATCAGTACGTATCTTTAAGCGCTATGGACCTGATGCAATCGACAAGGTCACGGAAAATCCTTACTGCCTTGCAAGGGATATCAGAGGTATTGGCTTTAAGTCAGCCGATACCATTGCCCGCTCTCTTGGTATTGGTCCGCATTCAGAGATCAGAGCCAATGCCGGTGTAGCCTGGACACTGTCAGAGTTTTCCAATGACGGTCACTGCTGTGTGCCGCGCTGGCAGCTGGTAAAAAAGGCCATTGAGCTGCTGCAGATCCCTGAGGACATTATTGATAATGCCATTGATCATGAGATCAGGACCGGTGAGCTGATCTGCGCCAGCCTGCCGCGCAAAAACTCCCTTTATCTGGCACCTTTATACCGCGCTGAGATACGTCTGGCTGAAAGTCTGGCGGATCTTTCCGAGGGCTTTTTGCCATGGCCGGAAATCGATCCTCAAAGAGCTCTGCCATGGGTGGAGTACAAGCTGGGCATAACTCTGGCCGAATCACAAAAGGAAGCGGTTGCAACAGCTCTGAGCTCACGTCTGCTGGTTATTACAGGTGGTCCTGGTGTGGGCAAGACCACCATTATCAAATCCATTCTGACCATTCTGAGCGTCAAGAACATCAAAATATCACTGTGTGCCCCTACAGGACGCGCAGCCCGACGCCTGTCTGAAAGCTCAGGCTATGAGGCCACCACTATTCACCGCCTGCTGGAGGTGGATCCGGCAACCATGCGTTTTGTCCGTGACAGTGACAACCCTCTGGACTGTGATCTGCTGGTAGTAGATGAGTGTTCCATGGTTGATATCCCAATGGCCAACAGTCTGCTTAAGGCCGTTCCGCCTCATGCAGCCGTTATTCTGGTAGGCGATGTCGACCAGCTGCCATCTGTGGGACCAGGCGCCTTCCTTGCTGACGTCATATCCTCCATGTGTATTCCGGTAATTCGTCTTACCGAGGTTTTCCGTCAGGCCGCCACCTCATGGATTATCCGTATTGCCCATCAGATTAACCGGGGCGAAATGCCGGACTTTCCGGGCAAGGGCGTAGCCGGAGACTGCTATTTTGTCACCGAGGAGGATCTTGAGCTTATCAACAGCACAATTGTTGAGCTGGTATGTCAGAGACTGCCGCGCGCTTATGGCTTTGATCCGCTCAGAGAAATACAGGTGCTCTGCCCTATGAACCGCTCTGAAAGTGGAGCCCGTGCGCTTAATCTTGCTATTAAGGCTGCACTCAATCCGGCAAACGAGAACAACAGTGTGGTCAGATACGGCACCACCTTCAGTGTGGGCGACAAGGTCATGCAGATCGAAAACAATTACGATCGCGAGGTCTATAACGGCGATATGGGCTTTGTCACAGGCATCAACTTTGAAGATGAGGAAATGACCATTAATTTTGAGGGTAATGAGGTGGTCTATCCTTTTACCGAGCTTGATGAAGTAGTGCTGTGCTATGCCACAACCATTCATAAATCTCAGGGCAGTGAATTTCCTGTTGTGGTCATGCCGGTGACCATGCAGCACTATATGATGCTGCGCCGCAACCTCATTTATACAGGCGTTACCCGTGGCAAAAAAATGGTAGTGATGGTGGGGCAGAAAAAGGCCCTCGATCTGGCTATCCGCGATTTGCGTACAGAAAAGCGCAACAGCGGCCTGTGTGACAATATCCAGAAGCTTCTTTACGAACCTGATCTGGTTGAAATAGCCTTTTCCAGCGACTCAGGCCCTGCCGGCCCTGACTCAAGTGAGCTCATTGCCGCAGCAGATGCCGCTGCCGCAGCAGCCGCTGCAAATGAGCAAAGCAACAGCGCTGACAGCACCTTCAGGCAGATAGTGGGCGGCAAGCGGGCAGGCAGCAAAGACGCTGCTGAGCAACCACGTAAGCGCCGCCGCCGCACCGCCGACCAGAGCTCAATTGAGGAGGCAGCATCAGCATCGTCAGCCACTGCCGGTGCAGCGTCTTCGTCCGCCACTGCTGGCGCAGCGGCCGCACCAGCGGCATGTGCGGCTGCAACCAGCAGTGGGGATGATTCAGCTCAAAAAGGTAGCGATGACAAGTCAGATACAGGCACTGCAGTGCGCAAGGCTCGTGCTGGCAGGAAAAAGGCTGCAGCGAGCTCTGCCACTGCGGCAGCTGAGGCCCCAGGATCGGCTGCAGGCGCGGGCGCTGCCGGCACAGCAGCTTCAGCGTCGCCAGCAGCCGCTTCTGAGTCTGTGCTTGACTGGGGTGGTGATGCTGACTTTGCAGCAGCTGCCGCAGCGGCCTTTGCCTGGGGCGACAGCGTAGAGGAATTTCACAAAAGGCAGGCGGCTCAGACAGCTCAGACTGCTCAAACAGCACCTAAGCGCAAAAGGGGACGTCCAGCAGGCAGCTCAAAGAAAAACAAAGCTGCAGAGTCAGCACAGTAACCGCTGTCTCTGTAATTATTGCTTTATAAATTACAAAATACAGCATTTATGACCATGGATCAGCATCTGATGGCGCTTGTCTTGTGGCCTTTGCTGCTGGCATAAATTGCTGTCTGTCTGTCTCAATTAGCAATGCTCAGGTGCGGACAGGTCCTGATGAGCTGTGAGGGGAATTGAGTGAAGGCACGCATGATCTGAAATGCTGGGCGCGAAACTCAGGGAAAACAGGCAAATTCAGAAAATGTGCAGAAAAAGCAGAAATTGCTGAAATTGCAGCATTTACCTGATTTTGCAAAATCAGAGAATTATCAGGCCTTTCTGAAAATAGTAAACTCGGCGAGCTGAGCGAATGACGCAATTTACTGAATTTGTGTGGCGGCTTGGATTTTGGGGTTTGATTTTGACTTTGAAATTCAGTGGTTGCCGGTCTGGAAATGGAATTTAAAGCGATCCTGAGTTTAATGTGAGCTGATCTGTTAAACATATGGGATTATGCCCGGGCATAAAGCGACACAGCCCCGTCACTTTTGAGGTGGCGGGGCTGAGGGCGCGCGTGCAGCGTGCGCGGTGGCACGCGGCTGGCGCGGGACTATGGCGCGAGCATTCGCCATAGCCTGTGCTCTGGCACTGGCTCGGGCCAGTGCGCAGACAGGGGCTGGTCTGCGCTGGTGTTATTCGAGGAAGGTCAGCTGAGGCTTCTGGTTTGTGCAGCTGTCACGGGTGAATGGACGCTTTGGTCCGTTGGTTGGGCGAAGGTTGTCGGCATCATCTTCCTCAGGAATGATGAAAGTGACAGGGCGGCGTGGCTCTGACTCACGTGAGGCTGATGAGCGTGATGGCTTTGCCACTTCGGCCTCTGGCTCGTCGTCCTCTGATGGAGGCACCAGCTCGTCTTCATGACAGGCAAGCTCAATGGTGTTGAGCCACATGTACATTGGAATGGACATGCCGGCATCGGTAATGACCACTTCTGACATGGCATTGTAAGGGATAACCACAAATTCTTTTCTGCCGTCAAAAGTGCTGTTAAAGGAGATGCGATTCTGCCAGATTTCCAGATCGGTAATTCGGTTAGGGGCAATGGAGATTACAATCACGCCGTTAACAACATAGCGCTGCGGTACGGTTACACCAGGACGGGTGGCGTCCACGATCATACGGGGATTGACATTGTTGTCACGCAGCCAGTTGTAAAAGGCGGTAAACATGTAAGAGTAAGTACTAATCATGATAAATACTCCATTGCGAGGTACATTTGATGGTTGGCACCTCTTTTGTGAAAATCCGGGCGCGATATGCATCTGCCATACTGACTGACTGGCTGTTATCAGATTGTTCCTGGCCCGTTATGGCCATGAGCATACCGTCAGCTAATGGTGTCTGAACTGTTAAGACCGGGCTGGGGACAAAAAATTCCCGGTGGCCGCTGCCTGTGCAGCAGAATTTATTCAAATAATGCCATGACCTTAGACAGTCAGAGCAGTTTTCCCCGCCGTTAAGAGAGAGAAACGGTCCAAATCAGTAAGCTGATTATACTCTACAAAAACTTTGTCTGTGCCTGGGACAGGTCATTTGTCCACATGCCTTATCTCTTTGAGGGCTCCATCATTAGTCCACATGCCTTATCTCTTTGAGGGTTCCATCATTAGTCTCGTAGCCAAAGAGATTGGAGATGAGGCAATAAGTACTACTAAGCCGCTTGTACAAAAAGAATGCAGTCATGATATGCGCCAGCATGATGAGCCACCGGGAGAGAATCAGGGCTCAAAGAAGCACGATAAACAGCTGGCCATGGCAGTAGCCCACCCTGAGCATTGGGGTAATTCCAGAAAAGTCTCCCTAATGTCAGGCCCGGGCACTTTTGCCTGATTTGGGGCTGTTCTGGGTACTTTTGCCTGATTTGGGGCTGTTCTGGGCACTTTTGCCTGATTTGGTGCTGTTCTGGGTACTTTTGCCTGATTTGGTGCTGTTCTGGGTACTTTTGCATGATTTGGGGATGTTATGGACAGTTTTAGCCATTTTTGAGCTGTTTTGCTCACTTTTTGATGACGTTGAGCTGTTTTTTGGGGGCCGGATGGAGGAGGGGGACATAAGGTACAGCTGAAGTCGGATTGCGCACAAAAAATGTGAGAAATCTGTGATCCATTTCAAGCATGCTGCAACAAAACAGGGAAATCAATGTATGGTGATCGGCTTTTTTTGATTAAAAATTCACGTCTTGGACATTTTCGCTGAAGAGTGCAGTCCATGTCGCTTAAAAGTACCAGAAAATCAGGATTTCCAGGCTTCAGAACGGCAGTAAGCGTCCTGTATGGAGCTGCAAATGATTTACATGCAGGTTATGTCATTTCAACACCTTGTTTAAGGTGAAAATACCATATTTATCGCTGGCATTCACTGGTCAATAGATAGTGCCCAAAATTATCATTAATGCCGCTGCAACGGCCCGCCGGGAGCGTGTTCCCTTGTTGAACGGAATTTCCTTTCTGACTGACAATGGACCTGCAGTCACGCATGAGCTCCGGCAGGCGGCGATGACCTTGAACATCGTATCTGTACAGCAGCTCTCCTGATAATTCGATCCTTATTCTCATACCCGGCGCCCTGTCGCCATTGAGCGCCGCAGCTGCAAAGCTGAACATACTGTACAACGCAGTGCCGCGCAGTACAGATTTACTGTAAAGCGCAGCGCGGGCACTGAGCCTGCTTTGAAGGCCGGTGATACCCGGGGTTATGAGATCTGTGCAGACAAGTCTGCAGGGGCGTGCGTGATTCTCAAGAAACAGCAATAGCAAAACGTATAATCAAAGGTATCACAATGAAAAGCTTATTTACTAAATCCTTAATGTCCATAGCCCTCTCTGCCGCCCTTTTCAGTAACTCTGCCTATGCCGAAGGAATTGACCGCAGCACACTGTCGCGCAAGCCCATAGACAATCTTGTATACGCGTCCTCATCAGAGCCTGTAGGATTTGATCCGCATCTGACCAATGATAATGAGTCGGCCAACATTCTGGTCAATATTTATGAGAGCCTGCTTAAATTTAAGCCTGACAGTGCTGATGTTGAACCGGCCCTGGCCAAAAGCTGGACCATAAGCGATGACGGTCTGACCTACACCCTGAAACTGCAGGAAGGCGTCAAATTCCATGATGGAACTGACTTTAATGCCCAGGCAGTCAAATATAATATCGACCGCCAGATGCCGGGCAAGCGCCTGCCTGGGATGGGCTATGCCGACCTGGTCTACTCCGATGTCAAATCATCCCGTGTCATCGATGACCACACTATTGAAATCACCCTCAAAGCTCCATCCACTCCTTTCATTCGCAACCTGGCCATGGCATTTGCTGCTCCCGTCATTTCCCCGGCAGCCCTTGAGAAGCACGGCAATAATGTCATGGAGCACCCGTCAGGAACCGGCCCTTACCAGCTGGTTGCATGGGATAAGGGGCAGCAGGTAGTGGTAACCACCTTTAAGGACTACTGGGGTCCTAAACCTCCGGTTCAAAATGTTATCTACAAGGTGATTAAAGACACCTCAGCCCGCGTGGTTGCTCTCAACAACGGAGAGGTGGACATCATTACCGGTATTGATGCCAATGTGGTAGATCGTATTGAAAAAGGCGGCTCCAAAGTCTTCACTGTTGAGGGCAACAATACCAATTACATCAGCTTCAACTCCCGTCCGGGCTTTGTTACTGCTGACCGTGAGGTACGCAGGGCCATTGCCCAGGCCATTAATGTCCCTGAACTGGTCAAAACACTCTACAGGCAGTATTCCACTCCGGCCCATTCCTTCTTCCCTCCAATTGTACCGGGCTACTCTCCTGACACCAGGACTGTTACCTATAATCCTGATGAGGCCCGTAAGACTCTGGCTGCCAAAGGCGTAAAGGAACTGACTCTGCTTACCTACTCAGATGTCCGTACCTATAATCCGGCCGGTGGCCAGGTGCTGGCTGAAGCCATTCAGGACTATCTGAGCAAGGTGGGCGTCAAGGTCAATATCCATGCTTACGACTGGACCAGCTACAAGAGCCGTGTGGTCACCGACTCATGGGATCTTTCCCTGATTGGCTGGACCGGTGACAATGGTGATCCTGACAACTTCATTAACATTCTGGCCTCCAAAGACCCGCTAATGAACCAGGGAATGTGGCAGAATCCTGAGTTTATCGACATCATCCAAAAGGCTGTAAGACTGCCTGACGGCCCGGAGCGCATTGCTCTTTATCAGAAAGCAGATGGCATTGTGGCTGAAGATGTCGGCGCTTTCCCTATTTCCCATGCCATGACCATGGCTGCTCACCGCCCTAATGTCGAGGGCCACATCATCCATCCTAAGGCTGTATTCCGCTTCTTTGAAGTAAGAAAGAAATAGCAGCCCCCGCCTTTCATAATCTGATGGTGTCGACAGCGCCCGGCGCTGCCGGCACCATCAGAAAATCACCTCTGATTGCCACTGCCACTGTGCCTGTCCCGTAGCCTTGGATTTCCTGCAGACAGGAATCTCATGCAGCAGATTGCTCCGCAGCAAGACTGCAGCGCAGCGAGACTGCAGCGCAGCAAGGATGCACATGACGCGTGGGCTTACGCCCGGTCTGCTCTGCAGCATATCTCCCGGGCAGAGCTGCTCCAGTTACAGGCAGTGTTCCAGTCAGAGCTTCACTCATCAGGATGGAAAAATGAATTTATTTAATACCCGCTATGTACTGGCCGCCCTCAGTGCCGCCGTGCTTTCCGTAACTCTCCTCAACCCGGCAGCCTTGGCATCAGGTCTGTCCCGAAAGGCCCAGGACAATCTCTTCTACGGTGTAGCCTCAGAGCCAATAGGTCTGGATCCGGCTCTGGTAGATGACAATGACTCCAGCAACGTCAACTCCAATATCTACGAAACCCTTCTCAAATACAAAAACGACAGCATCGATCTTGAGCCTGGCCTTGCTCAGAGCTGGACCATCAGCGATGACGGCCTTACTTATACCTTTAAGCTGCGAAAAGGCGTCAAATTCCATGATGGTACAGACTTTAATGCCAGGGCTGTAAAGTACAACTTCGACCGTCAGATGCCCGGCAGGAGAACAGCCAACATGCCTTATGCTCCGGTAATGTTCGGCGATGTCAAATCCATCACCGCTGTAGATGACTATACTCTGGAGATTGTGCTCAACCGCCGCTCGACCCCGTTCCTGCGCAACATGGCCCTGTGCATTTCAGCTCCAATAATTTCTCCTGCAGCTCTTGAGAAATACGGCAACAATGTATCTGAGCATCCTGTTGGTACAGGTCCATACAAATTCGTTGCCTGGGATCGCGGTCAGCAGCTGATTCTGACAGTCAATGAAAACTACTGGGGCGCCAAACCTCATGTCAGAAACGTAATATATAAAATCATCAAAGATCCTTCAGCCCGTGTGGTGGCCCTCAATAATGGTGAGGTCGACATCATCAACGGCATTGACGCTCATGTTATCGAGCAGATCAAGAAGAGCGGCTCTCAAATCTACAAAGGCGAGGGCATCAATACCAGTTACATTGCCTTCAACAACCGTGACGGCTTTGTAACTGCTGATAAAACAGTACGTCTTGCCATTGCTCAGGCCATCAATGTTCCTGAGATGATTAATACTCTCTACGAGGACTATGCCAGCCCGGCCCACTCCTATATTCCACCTGGTCTTGCCGGTTATGACCCTGCAGTCAAGGCTCCTGAATTCAACCCTGAGGCAGCAGCAAAGGCTCTCAAAGAAAAAGGAATAACCAGACTGCGTGCTATTACCAGCTCCTCGGCACGTGCCACCAATCCTCTTGGTGGTCAGGTCCTGGCTGAAGCCGTGCAGGCCTACCTCAAAAAGGCCGGAGTAGAGCTAACCATTGATGTCTATGACTGGGCCGGTTTTAAGAGCCGTCTGCTCACCGAAAGCTGGGATCTGGCCTTTGTGGGCTGGATGGGCAATGGCGATCCTGACCAGTTCATTAAGAATCTGGCCTCAAAGCAGCCGGTAGCCAACAATGGTCTGTGGCATAACAAGGAGTTTGAAAAGATTGTCCAAAATGCCACCTGGGTACCGGACGGCCCGGAACGCTCCAGGCTCTACAGCCGCGCTGACGCCATTTTGATGGAGGACGTAGGTATTCTGCCGCTGTTTCACTCCAGCATCTTACTGGCCTCTCGCCCTGGCATTGGCGGCACCCTCATCAACCCTCTGTGCGTATTCCTCTTTGCTGAGACCACCAAAAAATAGACAAAGCAAGCTGCAGCCTCAGCTGCTGCCACTGCTGCAAACCAGCCCAGTGACTTACTGTCAGGTAACACGACCAGCAGTACAACAGTGACCGGCAGTACTAATGCGGTCTGCCGGCCACAGTTCTGAGCTCACTTAGGGCTTATTGACAGCTGCGGCACCTTAAAGGGGCAACCATGCTGTCATTCATACGTTGAACTGAGCAAATAAGTCTGCAGCATTTACTGCAGCAGGCAGAGCCTCAAGGCTCTGCCTGCTGTGCCTGGAGCCCACCTCCTCTGGTCAACTGTTTTTACAGGCCAGAGTAACCATATTAAACCGCAAAAAGGCCATAGAATATCCGTTCTATGGCCTTTTTTGCTGCCCATATAGTTACCTGGGCTAACTTTTGACATGCGCCCTGTCAGATATGTGGTGCCTGGGGCTCGTCGCATACTCGTATGCAGGTTAAGACTGGTGTCAGATTTCAAAAGCTTTGACCCACTGAGTACTGGTACTAA
Source organism: Anaerobiospirillum sp. NML120511 (assembly GCF_023050955.1). Lineage (NCBI taxonomy): Bacteria > Pseudomonadati > Pseudomonadota > Gammaproteobacteria > Aeromonadales > Succinivibrionaceae > Anaerobiospirillum > Anaerobiospirillum sp. NML120511. The sequence goes on along the minus strand of NZ_JALKIK010000001.1, from coordinate 201,968 downwards.
ATTTCAAAAGTTTTGCCCCTCCCTCTGACATATCCGGATAGAGGGGGATCTCAACATCCCAGCATAGATGATTTAAGGCTTTATCTTGAGCAGGGTGACTTACATGAGCGCAGATCTGGCCCTGTGACAGGCAGTCATGCCATCCGGGCCATCAGCCTGGACAGGCATGTCGGCTGATAAGGCAGAACAGGGCCGAAACGGCCGGGCAGCCAGTGATGACGGTATGGCTGGAGAGACGGACGCCAGGCTGGACGTACGGCCGTCCTGCGTTGCAGGCGGCTGCAGGGCAGCTTAGCCGGGTGGCGCAGCACAGGCAGGGTACAGAGCTGAAAAAGCCCTCTCAGAGTCATCTGAGAGGGCTTTTGTGTGACCGGCCATAAGGCCGCTCAGACAGCCTGCAGGACGCAGGGCGGCATGCAGGTGCTGTGGCTGTTAGCCAACAATAACGCTTTCCAGGGAGCGGGAGATATCGCTGCTCTTTGGAGGCTTAACCTCGGCAGGCTCGATCTTCTCGCCATTGCGGGCTTCCTTGGCCTCCTTGGTCTTGTCAGCTGCAGTAGTATTTTCACCACGCATGGCTGACTTGGCAGACTCAAGACGCTCTTCGCTCTTTTCCTTGTTCTCCTGAGCCAGCTCCTGACGGGCACGAGCCTCCTTCTGAGTGGCCTCCTGGTAAACCTTGCGATCCTGAGCAGATGGCTCAGCAGGGGCCATGGCAGCACGCTTTACGATCTGCATCTTGTCGATAGTGGCCTGAGGATTGTCCTCTTCACCAATATCGATGCTTACCTCACCGTCAGTGATGTAGCGCTTGCCATCAGGGCCGGTCTCGTAGCTGTAGGAAGGAGCACCTGCATACTGGCCACCGGCGCTCTTGTGAGCCTGCTCGTGTACCTGGACCTCTTCATGACGGGCCTGCATGTCCTGTATTTCCTGAAGCTCTTCTTCAGTCAGCTCCTTGCCATTGGCACCCTTTTGCTGCTGGGTGGAGCTCTTGCTGTTGTCTACAGGGCGGCCTTTCTCATCAACAGCCTTGGATTTTTCTTCTTCAGCCTCAGCTGCAGCGCCCTTGCCACTGCCAGTTAAGGCCTGGGAACTGGTCTTTTCACCACCGCCTACCTTGTCAGCGTCAGTGGAAGTATTGCCAGGAAGAGTCATCTGCTTGCGTACTTCAGCATCGGACTCAACGGCTGCGCCCTTACCGCTGCCGGTAATGGCCTGTGCGGAGGTCTTATCTTCGCCGCCAGTCTGGTCAGCAGAAGCAGGCTGAGCAGACTTGAACATCTTCTCAAAAGCTTCATCAGCAGCCTCGGAAGCGGCACCCTTTCCGCCACCAATAGTGACTGGCTGCTGCTCACCTTCGTCCTTGCCATAGTTGATATAACCCTGGAGGGCTACATAACGCTGATGGGAGTACTGCTCATCACCTTCGGTCTGCTGGGTCTGGGAAGTTGCAAGCTCTACCAGATCATCCTGGCTCTGACCGGCAACACGGGTACTCTTTGAGTTACCGGTGATTTGCTGAGCCTCAATCCTGCTCTGAGAAACATTAATATTGTTCTGGGTACTGTTTACGATTCCTATGCCTGCCATAAACACCTCGACAAAAAAAATGACTGCATTGGCAGTCCCCTGTGCTGGCTTCCAGCACCTTATGAGAGCACCGCACTCACGGGGAACTGAATAAGAACTACGACCGGTAAAGATTTACCGGCTGTTCCAGACAGGGCCACGCGGGCCCGATTACTCTCTGGCTATAGATGCATCAGCACAGCGTACTGTCAGCTGTGCACGGAGGCCTGGATCTCAGAAAAAGCCCATGAAATAAAACTTCTCCTGAAAAGATCTGCATACAAACTGGCTCCATACATTCCTAACGGCAGTTCCTGAACATAATTAAGAGATGTGGAAAAATATTATGACAAAAATTCAGTCCCCTGTCAGGCCCGACGCAGCTCTTGCAAAAAGCTGATATCTGCGGGATCCCCGTGCACTGTCTGCACACTGTTTGCCCCTGTCTGCCCCTGTCTGCACCATTTGTGCAGTCCTGAATTCCCCAATACCTGGAGCACTGAAAAAGGCCAGCATGCCACGTAAGTCTCATGCCTGTCATGGCAGTGCTCTCACTGCCATGGTCCTGTGCATCAAAGGCAGCACCATATCCAGGCTCCATGCGGTGTAAAGGCTATGGCCTTGCCAGGGACAGGGCCATGGCAGCACAGATAAATGGGATGAATACTGGGCTCATGAATATATTCTGTGGAAAGCTACTGCAGCCATAAGTTGCAGGGCAGCAGAGCAGCAGAGAAGAAATCAGCACTTGACCCCTTAGTGTGTACCATACTTCAGGCATTCATACAGTTATGCTGCAGGCTGCGCCTGGCATGAGTGCCCGCTTTGCTCGAGTGCGCACAGAGCCGCATGATCGTAACGCCCGGCTGGCGGCCAGCATCAGGGGCCGCACGCAGGGGCGGACGCAAGGCCGGACGGGCGAGCCGGCTGCCAGGCGGTCACCTGGCTGGGATAACTGGCAGCTGGACGGTCAGTTGGCCAGGAGAACGCGCCGCAGGGCCGTCTGTCTGACGGCAGGCCCAGGCAGCTGGGCGGGCTGCAGGCCGAAGTCAGGTGCAGGTGGTGGACACAAAGGGCTGGTTTTGGCCGGTTCAAAATAAAAGGGCCCGCAGCATGTTTTGTTCATGCTGCGGGCCCTGTTGTTAAGGCTTGCCTGACACCAGGCCACCGGCTGAGCTGGTGTGCTCAGCCTGTGTGTGCCGCTCCGGAGGCTGTCCGTATCACGTTGCCGTTGACGGACTGTGGTGCCGGGAGCGGTGGCATGGCTGTTTGGCGTCTCTGGAATTATTGTTCCTGAGTGTTGTCTACCACCTTGACTGTGGAGGTGTCGCGGGCGGCGGCCTTGTCCTCGCTGTTGCGGGTAGCTTCGGCGGCGCTGACGCCCTCGCCGGTACGGCCCGACAGTGCGCGGGCTTCCTTGCGGGCACGGGCCTGAGCAAGGGAGCTTGAGGTAGTGCCTATGGAGCTGCCCGGTGCAGTACCGGTAGTGGTGCGTCCACCCATAGCTGCCTTGGCTGCCTTGGCACCCTGAGCAGCACGGGCACCGATAGAGCCGATAATGCCGCCCTGAGTGGTGCTGCCTGGAGCTGCTGAGCTTGAGGCTGTGCTTCCTGCGCTGCTGTCGCTGACAGTCTCGGCTGAAGGGGCGCCGTCACGGGCTGACTTGAGTGCAGCCTTGCGGGCACGGGCATCAGCAAGAGAGCTCATGGTGGTGGCGCGGGTTACGGCCTTGCCATCAAGCTCACTGTTCTCAAGACCATGAGGATTCATGGTGTCCTCAGACTCTACCACCTTGGCCATACCGGCCTGAGCAAGGGTAGATGAGGCAACACGCTGAGCGGCAGTGGCATCGCGGGCAGATGCACCACGGTCAGCGGCAGCACGATCATCATTGTCTGCTGTCTGACCTGACTGAGCGGTGCGGGCCGTTTCGGCACGGGCAGCGGCACGGGCCTGAGCCAGTGCCTCTTCCTGAGCTGCAGCCTGAGCGGCGCGGGCAGCCTTGAGGGCGGCCTCACGGGCAGCTTCCTTGGCAGCCTCAATAGCCTCGTAATTGGCCTCGATCTGCTCTTCACTTACTGTGGGACGGTTAGCTTCAGCGCTGTCAGAGTCGCTGTCTGTGCTTTCAGCCTGAGATGTGTCACCGGCAGCCACAGCAGCCTGAGCCACTGCCTGAGCAGCAGCGGCCTGTGCGGCAGCGGCCTGAGCGGCAGCCTGTGCGGCGGCCTGGGCAGCCTGATCGGCATGATAGCCCATCTCGCGCAGGCGCGCTGAGGTAGCAGCAGAGGTGTCCTCACCACGGGCAAGGGCAGCTGCCTGCTCCTTGAGTACAGCCAGAGTGGCATCATCAAGGCGGCGCTTGACACCAAGAGCATCCTCACCGTGAGGAGCGCTGTAATGCAGCTTCTCTTCAATGGCGGCAGCCTGGGCGGCCTTGGCGGCGTCAGCACGCATACGCTTTTGCTTCTTGACCATGGAAAGCCAGGCAAAGAAGGTAAAGACAGACACGATGAAAACAATGATGGTGGCCAGAGCATTGATTTCAGGTGACAGACCACGGCGTACTGAGGAGAAAATCAGCATTGGCAGAGTGGTTGAGTCCGGACCTGCGATAAAGGAGGCCACAACCAGATCGTCCATGGACATGGTAAAGGCCAGCAGGAAAGCGGCAACCTCTGATGGCATCAGGGCTGGCAGGATCACGGCAAAGAAGACCTTGACCGGACCTGCACCCAGATCCATGGCAGCTTCCTCAATGGAAATATCCAGCTCACGGAAACGGGAGCGGATTACTACGGTAGCGTAGGAGGAGCAGAAAGTTACGTGGGCAATCCAGATAGCCATAATGCCACGGTCGGCAAAGATGGAGATCTCTGAACTGAGGGTTACAAAGATCAGCAGCAGGGCCAGACCGGTAATAACCTCTGGGAGAATCATTGGTGCGGTAATCAGCAGCACAAACAGTGATTCACCTCTGAAGCGGCCTACACGTACCAGAACGAAGGCGGCCAGGGTACCGATAACTACAGAGGCGCAGGCTGTCATGAAAGCCACGGTCAGAGATACACCCACAGCGCGGAAGATATCAGCGTTGTTAAAGAGGGCGCGGTACCACTTCAGGGAGGCCTCAGTCCATACCGTAACCATGCGTGACTCATTAAAGGAGTAAATAATGAGGGTCACAATTGGCAGGTACAGGAAAATCAGTGCGCAAAGAATAATGACATTGCGCATCAGAGCATTCTTGCTGCTATTTGCGTGCATTGAGCTTCTCCTGTTCCTTGCGCTCAATCTTGTAGAAGAGCAGTATTGGTATTACCAGGATAATCAGCATGACTATGGCTACAGCTGAGGCTAAAGGCCAGTCACGGTTATTGAAGAACTCCTGCCACAGAATACGTCCAATGAGGATGGAGCCCTTGCCACCGAGCAGCTCAGGGATTACGTATTCACCGATAGCCGGTATGAAGACCAGCATGGAGCCGGCCATGATTCCAGAGCGGGTCTGAGGTACCAGAGTGGTAAAGAAAGTCTTTACCGGACGGCAGCCCAGATCGTAGGCAGCTTCAATAAGTGAGTAATCAACCTTCATCAGGGCCGAGAACAGCGGCAGCACCATGTATGGCAGATAACAGTAGACAATGCCTATGTATACGGCGGCATCGGTCTGCAGAATCTGGATTGGTGAGTCGATGATTCCCAGAGCCATGAGAATATCGTTGATCAGGCCATCCCTTTTCAAAATGGTCATCCAGGCATAAATACGCACTACAAATGAGGTCCAGCTTGGCATGATAACCAGCATGAACAGCACGTTGCGTACGGCAGGACGGGCCGTAGCCAGAGCCCAGGCTATAGGGTAGCCGATGAGCAGGCAGAAAAAGGTTGAAAAGGCTGCTACCTGAAGCGACTTGAGGTAGGAGCGAATATAGGTGCCTTCCTCATCGGTGAAGATCCAGGTGTAGTTTTCCAGATGCAGAATAATCTGCATGGCACCATCTTCAAAAGTCACCAGAGGAGAGTAAGGAGGAATCGCAATTGCCGAAACTGACAGACTGATCTTGAAGATGATCAGAAATGGCAGCAGGAAAAAGAGAATCATCCACATGTAAGGCACGAAGATAAGGGCATAATCGCGCCAGGTATGGTGATGATTGGACATCTGAACCTCGCTGACAACACGCTTCTGTGCAAAGGCACGTTTTATAAAGGACATATTGGCAAAGCCGGTGGACATGGCAATGTTCCTGAATTCTACAAGTGAGCCGCTGATGCCGGCACTGACCTTTCCTGCTCTTACCGTCGCTGCGGCCATGCTGCTGACAGGCAACCTGCCGTGCCAGCCATGGCCCAGGGCAACTGCCGCCGCAGCTCACGGTCCCAGCCCCCAGCCTCCAGGCCCCAGGCCCGTGAACATGAGCCTGACGTCACAGCAGCTGCACGCGTCTGCGGGGCCTTGCCTGAGGCAGGGGCGACAGCCGGTATATAACAGCTGCAGCCAGCTACTAAGGGCGGCCAGTATTACCGGGGCGTTACGGATAAACAGGAAAGTAAATACGGTAAAGAGAATACTGCCCAGTACAGTCAGTCTCTGGGGCTGACCTTACTGCCCTGCAAGCCTCACTGCCAGAGTGCAGGCACATGCCATGGCCCTGCGCCGCTACGCTTTTCAGCCACTGCGCTGTGCAGGACATACAGTGCACGCAAGCTGACACTCACTGCTGCACAGGCCTGTGCGGGCCAGACCTTAAACTGACAGAGCCTGTTGGCTGGCCAGCAGGCCGTGCGGCTTGCGCACCGGCCTGAACAGCAAAGCTCATGACCTGAGACAGCTCATAAGCTCAAGCTTTTGTGGTGCAGCATATTTCGCTGTGTGCTGTGGCAGCCAAAGAACAGGTGGCAGCCAAAGAGCAAGCAGATGGCGGCCACTGAATCCTCAGGCTGAGCGGCGTCGGAGGATCAGGCCGGGGTGTCATGCCTGTCTGACGCTGAGCGGCATGCCTGCCAGCGGCCGTGATGCAGCCTGCAGGGCCAGCTGCCATGATGGCAGCGCAGGCACGGCAGGGGGCAGCCCAGTGGCAGCTGTCCAGGACCGTTCAACGGGCTGATGGAACAGCGGGCTGGAGGGCAGATCTTTACGTTAAATAGTCAGTGCGATACAGGAATCAGGGTCCCAGCTTAAATAGACGTGATCATCCCAGGTTGGCAGACCCTGCTTGAAACGGTCAACGTTTGGCAGGGTGGAGCTGATGATACGGCCATTGGTCAGACGCACATAGTAAATGGAGATATCGCCAAGGTAGGCAATATTCTCTACTACGCCCTCACACCAGTTGGTGTTTTCCTCAGGTTTCTGATGAGAGATGTAGATCTTCTCAGGGCGCATGGCGATGATAAGCGGCATGCCGTCAGCAAGGTCGATATCATGGCTGAGCTCAATCAGGTGATTGAAGTCACGGGCTTTAATCAGAGACTGGGTGGCTGATGAGGTAACCAGGGAGCATTCAAAGATATTTACAGAACCAATGAACTCAGCGCAGAAGCGGCAGTTAGGGTTCTCGTAGATTTCGCGTGGGCCGCCAATCTGGATAAATTCACCACGATCCATAATTGCAATACGGTCAGCCATGGTCATGGCTTCTTCCTGATCGTGGGTAACCATCAGACAGGTAACGCCTACGGAGTTGATGATGTCCACAAGCTCAAGGCGCATCTGCTCACGCAGCTTCTTGTCAAGAGCACCCATAGGCTCATCAAGCAGCAGCAGACGTGGCTCTTTGGCAAGGGAGCGGGCAAGGGCAACACGCTGACGCTGACCACCTGAGAGCTGATAAGGCTTGCGGTCAACGTAATCTTCCATGTGCACAAGGCGCAGCATGCGCTCTACGCGCTCCTGAATCTGGTCCTTGGGCAGACGGCTCTGCTTGAGACCAAAGGCTATGTTCTGGCCTACGGTCATATAAGGGAAGAGGGCGTAGGACTGGAACATCATGTTCAGAGGGCGCTTGTAAGGAGGCACGCCAATCATTTCCTGACCGCCGAGCATGATGCTGCCTGAGGTTGGAGTCTCAAAGCCTGCCAGCATACGCAGCAGGGTGGACTTGCCACATCCTGAGGAGCCCAGCAGAGCAAAGATCTCGCCTTCATAAATTGTAAGGTCGACATCATCTACAGCAACGAAGCTGTCAAAGCGCTTGGTCAGATGAGAGATGGTAAGAATTGGCCTGCGGTTCTGAGCGGCAGGAGATGGTTTCTGTCCCGGAAGGTCGCCCGGGCGGTGTGCGGCAGTGCCGCTGCGGCTCTGAGCCGGCTGAGTATTGTTAGGTACAGTACCGGTGCCGGCTCCTGCTACAGAGCCGGAATCTTTGGAGGCAGCATCGGCTGCCGGCAACTTAGGAACATTAGTAGTCACTCAGTTAATTCCCAAATCAGATTGCAAAAAAGCTGAAAAACAGCACCCCTGCCTCACCGCTGGTCCGGTACAGCCCTCAAAAGGACTGCGCCGCTGCGCACTCAGGCAGCCTGATTAAAACAAAATGCTGATTTATATCAGGCCAGGTCTTTGCCTGCAGCCGTACTCACCTGCTGCAGGAACATGCAGTTTGCCTCATAGTTCCTTAAATATCACAATGCCCATACGCGATAGCCATACACAAGCCTGGCTGCAGGACCATTGCCATTGCCACTGCAACTGCAATTGCCATTGCAATTGGCATTGCCAGGATCATGGACTGCAGGTCCCCATGGCAGGGCAAGCCTGCAGACACCATTTATCCATTGGGCTCATGGCAGACAGAAAGCACCTGCATTGCATGCCCTGTCAGACTGTAACAGCCGACAATAGCTTTTAAGTTCTCTGCAGGAGCCGCAAAGCTCTCAGGGACTTAAAAGGATTATGAGGTGATCTAAAGGCATGTGACGGCCAGAAAGTGGCTTAAGCTGGCCCACAGGGGCTATGGTATTTTGGCTGCGATATGCAGGCTTACGAAAGCGAAACTGCCCGAATACCAAAAGGCTGAAAAACCGCTGACATAACAGAATCTGTCTCCGGGTACTGTCCCTGATCATAAATCAGCTGCATAAACGCTGAGCGAAAGAGCAAAACTGTATGCCTGTTCATCCCTTAAACAGCGCGCCAGCGGCACAAAAATGAGCTTCGTGACGAAAAATAAGCTGTCCTGGGTGCGGAATTTTCCGACATATTACTGTATATCCCACATAAAAGGTGAATTATTTTCACTTTTGACAGGGCGGTGATTTACGTGCACCACAAATGCCAGCAAATCCCGCGCAAATACAGGCCGGGCAGCGCATAAATTAACCTGAAGAAAACATGGACTTTATCTCGCCCCGCCCCGGCAGATGGAGCTGCCATTACCTGCTCCTGCCAGACAATCACCATCCCCGGCCCCATGAGGACAACACAATACTTCCGCTGACAAAGCCAGGAGTATTCTCAGGCCCGTCCATCAGCCCTCCCAGGAGCGCTCAAATGGACATTACCATGAGCCTGAGCCATCGCCTGAGCCATCGCCTGAGCCAACGACAGAGCCTGAGCCTGCGCCGACGCAAGCACCAGGTGCGCCCATGGCAGATGCTATCTGGTCAGGCCACGGAGCCCGAGACTGTGCCGGCATCTGAGAATGCGCCAGCTCCTTAGACTGTACACTCAACCATCATTTGCCCACCCGATGGACCTTTAGACCGGCCGCAAAAGAAGCCCAACGTCTGAACACTCTACAGGACCATTCATCAAGAGCCTGTCTTTGTCCCGACCTTGTCCCTGTTTGTGAACTACAAGTTGCATTACCAGGGCAACCATTCAAATGCAGACGATATCAATTCAACCACTTGGCTGTGTACTATCTGAAATCTGGACTGGCAATAATGCAGACAGAAAATCTGCAATAGCCTCAGCTGGCACAGTCAGGCACGTAGAGCCTGTCTGTCACAGGCAAGGAGGTCAGCAATCTGAGCAAAGATGAAGTGGCAAGCAAGTCAAACATGGTCCAGCAGCCAGTCTGAGTGCAGAAAATGAAGAGGACATCCAGCATCAACTGTGGAATATAAAAACGGGCAATATGACAGCTCGGGTCATGACCTGAACATTGCAGGGAGGTCGGACAAAATCAGCCCAGGCATGGTGATATGTTTCATATCTATCAGAAAATCAATGCATCAAAATTGTGCCCGGAGTGATATATCAATTATAGATTAATGTCTATTTATAGATAGGCACGGATACATTCATTTTCTGTGATGAGGAAACAGCTGAACTGCGTTTGAGTTTCCTTGATTATCCCTGTTTTGATGCGTACGGGAAGCACAGCTCAAAATTTAACAAAATGGCGGATTTGCCGATATTGTCAGTCGAAGCAAAATGAATAAAAGCTTCAAAAGCTATGAATCGACCTGCATAAAAGGTTACATTCTGTACTGCAGGCTCCTGTCGTGAACAGATCAAGTACAGGTGCTCTCTTAATTCCTGACATCAAAAAACCTTAGCCGGCTCTCACCAGCGGCCAGTGCTGTAATTTTGGAGTATGTATGCAACATCCATCACAAGATAATGCAGTTCATGCGACTGCTGGCTCAACAGGCTCCTCAAAGCTGAAACTTAGTCTGCTCACAGTTGCCCTGTCCTGTTTACTTACTGCCTGCGGATCTGGCGGTGGTGGCGGTGGCGGTGCCAGCAGCTTCATTCCAGGCCCTGGCGGCGGCGGTGGTGGTGGTGGCGGCGGCACCTCACCTGTTACTCCACCACCTCCAGACGGAGGCGATGGCGGAAGTGGTGACGGCAGCGGCGGCTCAGGCACTGGCGGCCCATTCAGGCCAACCGAAATCCCTAATGTATCCAATGTAAGTCAGGCAAGCTGGCGCAGTGCCAACCCAAGGTCTCTTCCATATCTGGGCATTATTGACTCTGCTTTTACAGCAGGAAGCGGTCTTACCAATGTGGGCGGGGCATCACCGGGCAACTATAGCTCACACGGCTCTATTGTTTTTTCCACTCTGTATGACAATCTGAGCCCTGAGCTGAAAAGCGGCGGCGTAAAGATGCGTGGCTATACAGCAGGTAATGCTGCTAATGCGACCAGAATCAGCGTAAGTCTGGACTACTTTAAGGATGCCTATAACAACGGCGCACGTGTTTTTAACAACTCATGGGGCGGTTCACCTAACTCAGCCTCAGCCCAGGGCAATGTCACTGCAGAAACCAGAGTTGTAACCGGTCTTCCGTCAAACCCTGATTCAATAAAGGACAACAGTCTGGTCGCCGGCATATGGGATCTTGCTGCTAATAAGGATTCGATCATTGTTTTTGCTGCAGGTAATGACAACCTGAAAGAGGCCGATGCCTATGCCCAGATTCCTACTGCAGCCGGTTATGAGAAAGCCCGTAAAGGCTGGCTGGCCGCCACTGCACTTAATGGAGAACACGGTGCTATTGCCGGAAATGGTCAGGGCAATGCATCTCCAGTACAGTATGCCAACTACATTGGTAATGACGCCATGCTTTGGGGTATTGCTGCCAATGGTAATGCCAGTAGTGAGGTAGGTACCTCCTTTGCTGCTCCTCGTGTCAGCGCAACAGCCATGAATGTATGGTACAAGTACCCATGGATGAGTAATCATCTCGTTACCATGTCCATTCTTACCACAGCTGACAAGATGTCAGGTGGCAAGAAGGACAGCGGTATCACTACAGGCCCGGACAACATCACAGGTTGGGGAGCCCTGAACAACAGCCGAGCCATGAATGGCCCGGCCATGCTGCATAATGACCTTATAGGTCAGTTTGCTGTGGAATCAGGTAGATTGACAGATGATGGCTATACAGGCTCTGCCAAATTCGTTGAAGTCAATGTTAAAGACGTAGTTGATTACCGTCTTAATGACTCAAACTACACCTGGTCAAATAACATTACCGGTCCAGGAGGCATTTATAAGACCGGTCCTAAGCCTCTGATTCTGACTGGCAATAACAACTTTAGCGGCGGCATTGTTGTCCATCAGGGCCAGATGCACCTCAGAGGCAATAATACAGCCCCTATTTACAACGGTACTGGTGGCGAGCTGGTGCTGGGTAAATACAATCCTGCTACCTCAGGCACAACTGATCAGATCACTCTGGCTGCGATTTCGAGCAAAGGTAAGACCTCTGTTGTAGGCCCAGTTCAGGCTGGTGCCGTTAAAATGAGTGGCAGCTCGGCCAAACTTCAGATTGACCTGATTGACGGCTACCTCAGTGCCAGCAGTGTCAACCTGGATGCCAGCAATAACAAGGTATATCTGTACTCATATCAGGCCACCAATCTTGGAACCGTAGGCAGCTCTGTTACTCGTGATGTCATTAAACCAGGCAGTGGCAATTATCAAGGCGCATATGATGCCAGCGCTGCATTTGGTTCAATTAGCGGTCTTCAGATAAATAACGGAACCAGTAGTACTGGTACATTACAGAATAGCAATGGTACTTACCAGGTCACCTATCAGATTCCTACCCGTACCAAGGCTGTAAGGTCTATGGGACTGGCCAATGAGCAGACCCTGAGTACAGCAGCATCGCTCGATGGTCTTATTGCGGGCCTGCAGAACACTCAGAGCCAGCAGCAGGCTGCGATTGCAGCTGGGGCTGGTAACAGTGCTGCACGCAGCGCTGATGGTGCTCAGGCAGTGGCTGCCGTATCAGCAGCTGGCGATTCTGGAGTTGCTCCGGAGCAGACTGAGGTTTACAGCTCACCTGCCTATCAGGCAGCCCTGAAGCTGGTTAACACTCCTGCAGCAGATTTTGCCCGTGTAATGGACAGTCTGTCAGGTGAAATCCATGCCAGCTCTCAGAACATCATCGCCCGTCAGGCTCAGGTGGTTAACCGTACTGTAGCTGAGCGTATGGCCGCCGTACGTATGCTGGGCATGGACGGCTTCTACGGTGATGCCGGATATAACGATATCGAGCTTTGCCAGGACGGCTTTGCCGGTACTGATACTTCAATCTATACCGCTCATGTTGGTTTTGACCGTCGTATTGGTGATAACTACATGATTGGTGCTGCACTGGCTCAGTCTCATGCCAAAACCACTTTTGGTGAGCTGGGCGGCCGCACTGAGATTGATCTGAGCAATGTCTCCTTCTATGGTTCATACAGACAGGACTGGTTCTATGTAGCCTCCCGTCTGGGCGCAAGTTACATTGACTCTGACATCAGACGTGATGTAATGGATGCTCAGGTACACTCAGATCACACTGACTGGTATGCCAACTGGTATAACGAAGCCGGTATGCAGCTTGAGTTTGGATCTGTGCGTTTCAACCCTTATCTTGGCCTTGATATCAACAGATTCCACCGTGGTTCTTTTGCAGAAAAGGAATATGCTCTGGGCATAGAGGACAGTGCTGAGGACTACAATGGCCTTGATCTGTATATTGGTGCACGTATGGCCATGCAGATGAGCTCCTGGCTGCAGCTTACTGCTGAGCTTGAGCATATGACTGCCCTTAAGGACGTAAGCTACGACTTTGACGGCTCTTATCTCAATACCGGAATAAATGCCCATATCAACGGCATAGAGCGCTCAGATAATCTGACCTCGGCTGCCCTTGGTCTGTGGGCAACCTTTGGTAACTTTACCTGGGGTACCCGTCTGCGTTCGGGCTTTGCTGATGCCAGCGATCTTGAGGATCTGAGCTGGAACGTCAGCATGAACTATCAGTTCTGATGAACTGACCTTCCAGGTCGTTGACCACAACAAAAAGGGCTCCTTGAGGGAGCCCTTTTTGCTGGTTAAAAGAAAGATCAGGCAAGTTTGACCATGGTACGTAATGCTCTGATGGTTACTTCCAGCTCGTGGTCTTCAATTCTGGTGGTGTTTTCCAGAGCTTCAGTAAACTGAGAGCAGGCCAGCTCACGGTCACCACCAGGGGCAATGGCACAGTGCTGGGCATCAGCAGGACCCCAGCCTGAGGAGTCCTCTTCAAAGGCATTGCCTACAGCATCCCAGTCAATTTCATTGTTTACCGGCTGGGCAGGTGCTGGCTCATCACTGTCCTCCATATCAAGAAGGGCACAGGTTGCAGCACGGCAACGGGCAAAAACAGCAAGGTAAAGAGCATGATTAAGCTTTTGCTGTTCGTCAGTGCAGTGTTCAACCAGATCAGCGGCTGCCTTGAGATGCTCATTAAAAGTACGGTGGGACTGGTGCAGATAAGTAGGGTTAAGTTTCTCACTGAAGGAGAACATTTCGCGCCATACCTGGAAAATTTCACAGAGCAGGCCAAAACGTGCTTCAGCCATACGACGGACTGCAGTACTGTTACAGCTGCAGCTGCCGTAGGCACTGCCACTTTCACCGGTGTTGTCACTGCTGGCGTTGCCACAGGCATTGTCAGCATCATGGGCTGAACCCACAGCAGCGCTGTACTGCTCAGAGGCTTCCTTGAGGGCAGCGTCTATCTCAGGGCCTCGAGCACGCAGATAAATACCAAATTCATCTGCTTTGCCGCCAGCATAAAAGAGCATGCCCAGTGACATGGTGCGGGCAATCAGACGCATGCCGCTTGAGGTGTCCAGAGGTAAAACGCGCATGAGACGGGCGGCTTCCCAGGCGGTCTTTACCAGGTCAAGACGTTGCTGTTCCTTGTCAGCATCCTTAACCAGCAGGGTCTGCAGACCAAGCACAGCCTTTACTTCCTGAGTAAAGGCCAGCTCTTCAATTAATGCCATCTGAGCGGCATGAGTCTGCTGAGCCTGAGCTGCAGCTTCAGCATCTGCTGCAACCTGCTCAGGACTGTCTTTATCTTCAGTTGCACCATTGCCCTTATTAGCAGTGCGCACATTGCTGCGGGTAGCTGCATTTTCAGCAGCTTTGCGTCCTGAAGAATCGGAAGTGCCACCTGTTACAGTCTTGCCATTACCCTGGCCAGATGGGCTGTTGCCCGGAGCAGCAGCTGGTGATGAGAAGTCAAAAGTTCTGGCTGGGGCTGATGCGAACATGCGGCTGCACCAGGCGTTAACCATTTGCTCCCACTGACGGTCTGCGTACTCAAGTGCTGCAGGCAGGCGGGAGCTGTCATTGTCTCCGCTGTGCAGTTTATGGCCTGCGGCAAGTTCCAGTACGCGGGCGCTGATGTCCATGGCTTATCTCCTCTACAAACTACAGCTAAAGTTTATAGCACAGTGCACAATCTGACCACTGCAATATGCAGCTTTTGCGGCAACTGCGATATTTCTGCACAAAAAATCCGCGCCATATCCACACCTGTAAAACTCACACAACAGATTTTCACACATCCTTAGCCAAAATCAGGAACAGCCAGTCCGCCTTCAGAAATGCGCTCTGCAGCGCACTGCCTCCATCCTCGCATTCACGTTTGAGCGCATTGCAGCTCTGTATGCGGCTATGATTAAGCGTTTTGCAGGCCAAAATTAAGCCTTGCTTGCAATGCTCTGCAGACCGTCACACAGACTTGCTGGAGCGATCTACAGTCCGTCACACAGTCATGCTTAAGCGCGCTGGGGCCAGCCATGCAGTCATGAGTATGCGACTGCACTCCTCAATACCGCCCGACTTGCAGGGCTCAAAAGTACGCCACTGGTTTATGCCTGCTGCCACATGAAACCTGCCGTTCATACCTGCATGCAGTTACTGTCTCCTGGCCTCTAAACGGCACTGGAGCACACTGATGCAATGATCAATGCATGTTTTCATTTAGCAGCGTTTATATTTAGCCATATATAAATATATTATGAGCAGCCACAGCATGTGCTCCTGTAACTGCTGTTGATCTTTGATCAGAGCTCAGATCAAGTCCACAGTCACTAAAGGCTGACACGGGTATCAGATACCATAAGGCTGTTAACAGACTGAACAGATGTCATAAGGAATATTGGACGGGGACACGACATGTCTGCTGGAGCAGTTCAGGGCATAAGTGCTTACACCTGCTGATCTTGATGAAACTGTGTCTGGTGAAAAGAGGTTGCTTGCATTAAGATCGTGGCAGTCCCCAGTAACCAAGGCAGGGAGAGAGCATGGAAAATTTCGACTATCAGCGCCGTACCTTTATGATGTTTGGCCGCGCCCGTGAAAATGAGGTGGGCTCCCAGGTAAAGATTGAGGGCGGACGCAGAGTGCTTCTGCATTATGGCGTTGAGGCTCTTGATAAACCTGATCTGCTTGACCGTATTCGTCGCTCCCTTGATCGTGCCGGTCTTGAGATTTTTGATCTCAAGTTTGATGACGAAAACGAGCCATCACTGGACTCAATCTATAGAGGCATTGCATTTTGCCGCCAGCATCATATTGATACCATTGTCGCAATTGGCCGCTCCAATGTGATTAACAGCGGAAAAGTTCTCAGTGTCGGCGCAATTTACAATGGTGATGTGCTCGATTTCTTCGTTGGAACCCGTGATCCCGCTCATTCACTGGCTTTAGGTGCTCTGGTAACTACTCCTGATGCCGGTGCTGAATGCTCTCCTGTCTGTACCATTGTTCAGATCCGTGACGGTATCAGTCGTAAATTTACCCGTTCCAGCCCGCAGTTCCTGCCTCGCTTTGCCATTCTTAACCCTGAGCTGTCACTGAGTACCTCACGTGACGACACCCTTCTGGGTTCAATGGACATGATTACTCATGTCATTGAATGCTATTTCACCAATACACAGAATGTTCAGATTACTGATGAGCTCTGTGAAGGCCTGCTGCGTACCATCTTGCGTATTCTGCCGCAGATCCTTGAAGAGCCTAATAACATTGAAGCCCGTGGTAACCTGATGCTGGCCGGTACTCTTGCTCAAAATGGCATGTGCAGCCTTGGTCGTGAGCCTGACTTTGCTCTGCATGCTCTTGAGAGTGCCTTAAATGCCGTTTACGGTACCTCACATGGTGGGGGACTGGCTGTTCTTATCCCGGCATGGCTTACCTATTGTCTGCCCGCCAATATCATGCGCATGGCTCAGTTTGCCAACAGGGTATTTGGCATTCCTATGAACTTTGATGATCCTGAGTCTACTGCACGATCCGGTATCAACGCGCTGCGCAACTTCTTCAGTGACTGCGGTCTTCCGCAGAATTTTATAGACATGGGCATTCCGGTAGTTGACGTATCCCGTCTGGTAGCTGAGCTCAACCTCTCCGAGAGCAACAGCCTTGGCTGTTACGTCAAGCTTGATGCCTATGCCTGCGAATCAATCTACACCATAGCCTATACCTGGCGACCAGGCCAGGAGGTCCGCCGCCTGGGCATATAGCCCTTCATAATCTCACCACACAGCCGCCGTAGCCGCAGCAACCTTAAAAGCAATCGACAGTCACAGCCACAGCAACCGACAGCAAAAGCTGCAGCTGCAGCTTTAGCCACGACCATAGCCATAGCAATAGCCATAGACATGGCCAAAGCCATCCAATGGCAAAACTGTAAACCTGCCCGTGATAAGCCCCGTCATTCTTACAGGGGCATAATCACATCTTACATAAGAAGCACAACATTCTGCCACATATTCTTTATAAAATAATATGTATAAATATCGACAGATATGGATATATTGGGCGATTAAAAAGGCGGGTATTATCCCGCCTCGATGATAAAGAGAGATAGAAATCTGTTCTATTAACCGCCTAACAGGCTCAGGGCGATAGTTGGACGCTGGTTAGCCTGAGCAAGAACGGACTGTGATGCCTGCTGGATAATGTTGTTCTGAGTCAGTGCTGCAGTCTCAGAGGCGAAGTCTGTGTCTCTAATTCTGCTACGGGCATCAGACTGATTTTCGGAGATGTTAGCCTGATTACGGATAGTGCTCTCCATTCTATTTTGTAAAGCGCCCAGTCCGGCACGCTTGGAGTCAACAACCTGAATCAGGGCATCAATGTGCGCGAGGGTATTGGTTGCAACCTGAGCAGTACATACGCCAAAACGCACTACGCCAGCACCACCAGCGCCACCGCCGCCACCAGATAAGACCAGACCTTTTGCACCATTTGCTGTTACATCACCTTTTGCAATGCCGGCAGCGTCGCCGATTGAGGACAGGGTAAATGCCATGCCCCAGTCGAGGTCCAGGGTGTTACCTGCGTTTGCACCTACCTGAAAAGTTAATTTTCCATCGGCTGGAATAAGACTGTTAGGATTGTTGGTTTTATCGTATTTGCCATTGAGGACCAGCTGACCTGCAAAAGTGGTTTGCTTGGCGATACGGGTAATTTCAGCAGACAGCTGGGTAACTTCTTCCTGAAGTGCCTTGCGGTCTGCAGCGGAGTTAGTGCCGTTGGCGGACTGTACGGCCAGTACACGGATACGCTGGAGCATGTTGGTAGTTTCGTCCAGAGCACCTTCAATTGTCTGGGCCAGAGCGATACCGTCATTGGTGTTACGGTTGCCCTGATTCAGACCATTGATCTGGGAAGTCAGTCTGTCGCTGATCTGCAGACCGGCAGCGTCATCCTTGGCAGAGTTGATTCTCAGGCCTGATGAGAGGCGCTGGTAGCTGGTATTCAGGCTAAGAGTGGCATTACTCAGTTTGCGCTGGGCATTAATCGAACTGACATTCGTGTTTACGTACAGGGCCATAACTTTTCTCCTTTATAAAGCAGAAAGATCGACCTTACAAAGACAAGGTCATTTCACTTTCCAAGGCCTGTCTGCCTCGGACAGTTGAGCAGACCTTTCTATATTTCTCTTAAAAGTAGTTGAGCAACGCATATGCCAATATAACGCATAAATCTATGCAAATAGGTAAAACTTTACTGCTGGTAACGCATTAATATGCCGTTCGTCTCTCTGCATGAAAATACCACATAGATGTAACTTTATGGGTAAAACACGCCAGATTATCTGTTATGTAAGAGTAATGACTGCAAAATGACAGAACATATTTACGTTTCTTTTTGTCCTTGCCACTTTGTGCAATTCAATCCGCACTGACATGGCAAGACGATCTTTTATACTCCCTTAAATACAGGAACCATAAAGCATTTAGGACTGCTTGAGCATAGTTTGATCTGAAAGTCATGATAAGGAGGATGATGACGCTTCGCTGCTAACATTCTCAATAATTTCACATTAAACTGACAAATAGTAATACATAACGATTTATAAAGAATTTCAAAATAGACGTAGTTCAATGTGTAAGGTCATTAAAAAGGCGGGTGTTACCCCGCCTCGATGATAAAGAGAGAAAGAAATCTGTAATTATTAACCGCCTAACAGGCTCAGAGCGATAGTTGGACGCTGGTTAGCCTGAGCAAGAACGGACTGTGATGCCTGCTGGATAATGTTGTTCTGGGTCAGAGCAGCAGTCTCAGAGGCGAAGTCTGTGTCTCTAATTCTGCTACGGGCATCAGACTGATTCTCGGAGATATTAGCCTGATTACGAATGGTGCTCTCCATTCTATTTTGTAAAGCGCCCAGTGCTGCGCGCTTAGAGTCTACAGCCTGAATTAGGGAATCAATGTTCTCTAATACATAAGTTGCACGTGATGCAGTGGAGATAGCAAAACGTATTTTACCATTCTCTTCAGTAAAGCCTTTTTTGGCTTTGTTATCCTTAAGATCACCAGCATTTTTAAGACCAGCCTGTGATGCGATGCCACTTAAGGTGAACTCTGAGCCCCAGTCAAGAGTAAGGGTGTTGCCGGCGTTAGCACCTACCTGGAATACCAGCTTTCCATCTGCTGGAATTAAGCTGTTCTTGTTATTGTTGGTGTATTTGCCGTTGATGACCAGCTGACCTGCAAAGGTTGTCTGCTGTGCAATACGGGTAATTTCCTCAGACAGCTGGGTTACTTCTTCCTGAAGAGCATCACGGTCTTTCTGGGAGTTGGTACCGTTGGCTGACTGTACGGCCAGTACACGGATACGCTGGAGCATGTTGGTGGTTTCGTCCAGAGCACCTTCAATTGTCTGAGCGAGGGCGATACCGTCGTTGGTGTTACGGTTACCCTGATTCAGACCATTAATCTGGGTGGTCAGTCTGTCGCTGATCTGCAGACCGGCGGCGTCATCCTTAGCTGAGTTAATGCGCAGACCTGATGACAGTCTCTGATAGGAGACATTGAGGTTCAGAGTCGCATTACTGAGTTTGCGCTGGGCATTAATCGAACTGACATTCGTGTTTACGTACAGGGCCATAACTTTTCTCCTTTATAAAGCAGAAAGATCGACCTTACAAAGACAAGGTCATTTCACTTTCCAAGGCCTGTCTGCCTCGGACAGTTGAGCAGACCTTTCTATAATTCTGTTATGCAGTATTGAGCAACAGGTATGCCATAAGTCTGCGTAAAGGACGGGGTGCAGGCAAAAAATATGTAGATAAGGGGCATAAATAAGCGCTTTGTCCTTCAAAGTCAAAAAATTACATATGGAGATCTGGCTATATTTCTAAGTCGCATAACATGAATAATTGTAAGTTAACTGGTGCTCGAATGCGCTCAAGTACTTTAAATCCAGAGTTTGCTATGCCTGCGAGCATATGAACTTGCCATTGGTGGCAAGAATGTAAATGCAATGCCGTAGGAATCATGAAATATGGCAGTAATACGAACCTGTATGGCGTAGAGGAAGCCTGTACCAGGCCTAAGCATCCCAAGGGTATTCAAAAGCCATAATCATCAATAATTTCCAGCCACATTCATGCAGTGTGAGGGCCAGAGCGTGGGGCAAGAGTTTGTGGCCATAGTGTGGGCTCATAGTATGGGGCAGATCGTGGGCCAGAGCGTAGACCAGGGTATGCGCCAGAGCGTGGGCCAGAGCGTGGGAGTATGGTGTGGGGCCATGGCTGTGAGGCATGGGTAGCAGTATGGATATGAGTGCTCGCTTATGTTCTGAGGTTTTTTGCGTCTGCAGGTGTGTTGTAGAGGGATGTGCTGGGAATTAGACGGATGGCAGTGTTTTCAAAAGTGTTTTGCATTGTCTTTTCTCCTGATGCAGAAAAGCTCTGATGCGTTTGTGATTGTGCCCGGTAGTATGCTGTTTATACAGGCTGTTTGCGGTTCGTCTGGACTCTTCTTTGCCATCACGAAAACACACTTGTTTAACCATTGCAGATAGCCTGTTAGTGACGAGGGTCACATATAGTCACAGGTGGTATTTGCTGTGTTAAAACCAGGTAAAGCTTTATGGCAGTAATGCCATTATTTTTTAACAATAACAGATCAGCTGCATAGACAGCATTCAGGGGGATTTTCCTGGTCTTCCTGGACTCCGTATATGTTTTAGTGGAAGGTAGATAAATCAGGTAAACAGGCTGTTTTTGTGGCTTGTTTATAAGTTCATCCATTTCAGTTTTGCTGTGGTTTCTGGAGCCTGCTGAGCGGATGAAGGTACATGGACAGGTGGTGAATGATAAGCAGTCATTTTGCCAGTGCAATATGACATTATGCTCTGTCATTTGGGGACATTTTTCTTAGTGAGTTACTGCCGGTAAGATGCGGTGCTGGCGGTACTTTTGGCTGAGATAAATGATCAGAATTCAAACTGTCAGCTGGAGCTTTTTATTATCATTTATCATCGTTATTTCAATTGAGAAATGGCATGTATATCGTGATTTAACAATGTGGTCCAGTTGAGAATCTGTTGATAAATTTTATCGTTTATCTATGCAGGTACCATAGATATGGGAATGTCTCTTATGGTTTTATTCATCACCTGCAAAATAGATATAGACAATGCCCCCTGGGTGTGCAATTAATTAAATCAGTCCAGCGGGCAAAAAGGCCTTGTTGGACAGATTCATTACTAAAATGAATAAAGCATGGCTATGCTTTAATCAGTGAGGTCTGAAGGGCGCTCAGTTACCATCAGAGTCGCTTTGTGAAAGTTTCAGATCTCGTGGCACAGCGCAGCTGCGCGGCCCGCAGATGGTCCACGGAACCGTGGGCTCATTATTTTTCCACAACCTTTTTGGTTATGGAAAGTATTCCTTGTACGAAAAGTAAGCCATTGGCTTTTATTGCCTGTTCCTGTCCTCTGTCAGGGATAAGGCATAAAACTTTGATAACGGTAAGACGCTGTCAGCGTCGTGATGCCTGAAATTAAATCCTGAAATCACTGCGGATCTGATACCAGCTCTGGTTGTTCCAGCTTACTGGTAATCAGAACTGTTCGCTTTTTGCGGATCCTTGAATCCGGCTTCAATATGCCAGCCCAGCTTGTCATTGCTTTGATTGGCCATGCTCAGTTCAGGTGTCATTATTTTTTGAGCAGAAAAGAAAAGGTTGTTGTGCTGCCTCAGGCAGTGAAAATTTGAAAATTTAATTGCTATCAGCTGACTGCCAGCAGTTTTTGTCCAATGGCAAACAGCGGCAGTGCTTATCCATATCTGATCAGGACAATGTCCATATTGTTATGGAAAGCATTAATAACTAAGATGACAGTCTGTACAACTGTACTCATACCTTACCCGTATCCATTACCCGTTCCGTATCCGTACTTTAGTCTGACCTTTGTCCTTACCACTCGTGTATTCACAGTATTACTGTACCTGCTCCACGGACCTGAAAGTGTCCTGTCCTGTAATGTCTATTCCAGGTGATATGCGGTTCAGGTACTGTTCGAGCAGTGCCTTAACCCAGGGAGTCTGGCATAAAGACTTCTTTGTTCAAAGACTCATGTGTCACTGAGCCTGTTATGACATAAGCATTTGTGTGCCAGGTGTAGTGGCGTGGCTTGGTGTGACGTGGTGTGGCGACGGCGGTGGCGTGGTGCGTCGGTCTTCTGGTAGTAAACAGCTTATATCAGCCCAGTCATATGGGATTTTTTAACGTAAATTAAAAGTGGGCTAAGTGCCCGTAACAGTAACGGCTTGAAAGCCAGTAAGAAGCCGTAAGGAGTTAAACATGGCATCCCGTAATTCCCTCATTTCTGCTCTTAATCGCCTCAATTCCAGGTCTGAGAATGTAAGCACAGCTGAACTCGACCGCGTCAGCATCATCCATGCTGAAAGCATAAATGGCTGTGAGGATTATGACTTTGCAGGTGATACTGCAGTGACAACTGTTGTCAGTGACATCGAGCTCATAAGCTGCGAGGGTGACGCCGCCAGTTGTGCCGAGCAGAGTGAACCATGTTATGAAGCTTATGAAGCCGGAAACAGCGCTTATTCTCAGGCTGTAAGTGCTGACGAATGCATGGAGTTAAGGGATTACATCATGCCTGAGAGTGCAGGCGATCCCGATGAAGAACAATCCGTCTGTACCTGCTTATTGGTTGATGATCTGCCCGATAGCTGTGGCAGAGCAGACTGTGATTCTGTCAGCAGCGTATCTTGCGACCATTACGAAGATGCCGATGATTATGTTGATGCTGGTGCCTTTTGCAGCAGTGAGCGCGAGTCTGATTATTTCGCTGGACATGAGTCTGGACATGACCTGGGATATTTCTCTGAGCGTAGCGCTGACAGCCTCAGTGATGCTGGCTGTGGCTGCGGCTGTGCCGGTAAGAGGGAGTCCTTATCTGTAATCTACAGTGCTCTTGAGGACTTTTTCGGAGCTGAGGGTAAGCTATCTGGCCTTAACAGCAGTGTAAGCAACAGTGTAAACCGCAGCTCCTGCCATGAAGAGCTGTCAGAACATGCTCATGCTCTTTCAGGGCTCAACTTATCAGCTTTACAGAGCATCTGTGCTGGCAAGTCCGATAACTGGCGTCGTTTCTGTAATATGAACGCCGGCAGAGCAAGCCGTTTTTATGAACCAGCCCGTGCATCTGGCAGTGCTGCCGCACGTGCCTCATCCTCGCGTTCTGTGTCTGTTTCAGGCAAGGGACGTCATTCTTTTTCCGTCAACGCTGACCGCTGATTTTGCCTGGCTTGTGCTGCCTGAAATTATGCCGCTCAGCTATCTGCTCTGAGTCATGGCTGCACAGAGCTGCCATGGTCTTGCAGATCAAAAGGCCAGTCATGGATTATGGGCGTAGTGCGGGCTCTTACATGCCTTTGCTGGTGACGGAGCCATGCATTTGTACTCATACGTACGCGTTATGTACGCCCTCATGTGTACGCATGCCTCAGGCCTGGCTCATACAGCTTTTATCCATGCCTGCTCCATGCTGACACCATGTGAGCACCTGCGGCAGTTTTCGTTGAACGTTGATCTTTGATCGATAATTTTGCTTTGCTTTGTGTTTTGATGCACATAGTGTCTGAGGCCTCGTTTGCAGGCAGGACATTTTGATAACAGTTACGGGGAGAACCCTGGATGTTTGCCCATGTTAAATATCTGAACAAGGCGCTGGGTTTCTTGTTTTCATCGCGCATTAACTCCGATGGTCACTACCATCGTGATGATATGCTGCTGGGCCATGGCCTTGATAATGTTGCCTCCATAAGAGTGGTTACCGGCCTTGCTCTGGTCAGTGCGCTGCTGGTACTGGTTGCCTTCATGCTTGAAGGAACTGCCGGTATGGGCCTGCTCTTTGTCATTATCATGCAGGCTCTGTATCTTTACGTGGTAACTCTGCCAAGAGTAGGTATGGGCCCTGGTTCGGCTGTGCTCAACTCTCCCATGCTGGCACAGCGTTCTTACCGTTCATATCTGCAGGGAAGAGTTCTGTTCACCCCTTTACGCCTGTCTTTATCATGGCGGGCCCGCACCCCTGAAACCGTAGCAGCTGATCGCATCAGAGCCGCCCGCCTTGAGGCAGCCTGTCAGGGCGTAAAGTCCGGCAGCGTAAGTGCCGCCTCCGGTGCAAGTGCACGTGCTGGTGCCAGTTCCTGTGACGGTGCCAGTGCCCGTGCCGGTGCAAGTGCTGGCGAGGGGCTTGCCGGTGATTTGCTCAAAGCAGAGCAGGAGCACAATCTGCAAGCCTATATTGCCAATGGCGGCCATAAGAGTGGCCGTATGATTATGAGCACTCCGGTAACAGTAGAGGATTACATCATTGCTCAGGGCGTACTGGCTGCACAGCGCGCACCAGGCTCAGCATCTGCTCAGGCAGGCCGCACCATTATCAACAGCGGTCATATCAAAAGTCTGAGTGTTCCATTGCTTTGTGACCAGCCCGTCTATGCCGGACGCCTTATGACCATGGAAGCCATTGCTCAGACTCTGGCAGTACGGGCCCAGGAACTGAGTATCGAGGCCGGTGCCTGCGGTGAGGAGGCTGCTCAGGCCGTGCGTCAGGCCCGTGAGAGTGCCGGTGGCAGTCTGTCTCAGGGCGCTGCTGTCAGCGCCGCCATTAAGGAAGTTGCCAGCTCCTGGGCATCACAGCAGGGAGCTGCCCGCACCTGCTCATCACAGCGGGGATCTGCCTTTTCCGGTGGTGGAGCCAGTGATCCTTATGGCTCTCAAGGCACTGCTCTTGATGGCACGGCAATGCTGCCTGCAGTTAACGCCAAAGCACAGGTTCTGCCCTCTGATCTCTGCCTGTACGGCTTTGGTTTTGAGTGGCTGCCCCGTCATACCCGTGCCCTCATGCACATAATGGAGGCAGGCAATAATCCTTCGCCTTTTGGCACCAATGGCTCGCCTGACATTCATGCTGTGGCCTGCGATGACGGCTATGAGCCTATTGTAGTTCCAGTACGTGATCTTGCCGGTCATACTCTGCTGCTGGGTACTACAGGTTCGGGCAAGACCCGTTTCTTCGATTTGCTGGTATCTCAGGCCATTATGCGTGGCGATACCGTAATTGTGCTCGACCCAAAGGGCGATCGTGATCTGCAGATGTCTCTTATCAGGGCCGCCCGCGCCGCTGAGCGTGAGCCCCTTGAGAATATGGTATGCCTTGATGTGGGCCGCCCGGCAGCTCCTTCCCTTAACAGTGAGCGCGGCCGCGCCTTTGCTTCAGCAAGCACAGGTGTGGCCTCTGTACCTCAGGCCTTTGACAATGCAGTAATTACCAGCAAGACCATGAACATAGCCCCTATGAGCGCTTTTGAGCTTGCTGCCAACTCAAGAGTTCGCAAAGGACTGTCAAGTCTGGTAAGCGCCGAGCACTATGATGCTGCCGGTCTGGAGCGCTGCGGACGTGCCTCATCCCGTCTTATTGCTGCATGGCACGAAGAAGTCCATGGCAGCACCATGGCTGATAACAGACACCAGGACAGCTCAGCTGACGGCGCCCGCTCCTGGAGCTGTGAGCACAGTGAAGTGCTGAACACAGAGCAACCCATTTATGATGTCCGGGCATCTCATAGTGGTCGCAATATTAATTATTATGGAAAGCATCATGATTCAGAATCGCCTTTAACCGGATCACTGAACGCTGACCAGTCTGCTGCCGGACAGGCAGCCGGCGGTCCGGGAGCAAGAGTGGTGATTGACGGCTCTGATCTCATGCCTGACAGCGACTTTCTTAAGGGCATAGCCCAGCTCAGATCCCTGCGCACAGACAGCAGTAATGGCTATGACAATACTATTTATGATACCAGGCTTGATGACCGTCTCTTCGATGAAATAAACAGAGGAATTAATCCTACAGCAACTTTTGAGCGCGCTTCGGAAATCGGTTCGCGTCTGAAAACCCTGATTGACGGTCCTGACAGCGTCTTTAAGGACTATGCCATTATGGCCGTAAGCGCCGCCGTTGAGTGCTGTCGTCTGCTGGGTGAAAAGGTCACTCTGTCCAATATTCGCCGCTATGTCTGTCAGCACCGTAATTATGAAATGGCTCTGCGTCAGATCATCAATCTTACTGTTATTGCCATTAACAATCCGGCCTGCTCGGTCTACTACAACCGTATTCACGGTATCTCAGACAAGCGCCTGATAGTAAGCCGTTTTGCTGTCAGTGCCCTGATGGGAGACAGTTTTAAGACAGTGTCCCAGTCTCAGGTAGAAAAAGCCGTAGTCAGACTCTCGGAGATTGGTGAGATTGCCGCCAGTGACGGTCAGGCAGCTGCACAGCGCCTTGCCGCCATGGAAGCAGAAGATGAGGACGGCCTGCATCAGGATGTAGAGGAAATGCCTTCTGATGATGAGCTGCTCAATGAGCTCAATGGCTCTTCGGCCTGTTCAGCTGACCTGGCTCGCAGCAGTGCCGGATGCGGTGAAGGCAGTGACTGTGCTGACGATGATGAGGACAGCTCCCTGCAGTCACGACGCAGCCGGCGTGCCCACAGACGCGCTCATGCAGCATCTGCCGCTGCCTCTGGCGGCGAGGACGGCAGTGCTGCCATGGGAGCTGGCTTTGACATGGCAGCTGCCATGGGCGGCCGTCTTAATGTCAGCTCCGAAGGTGGAGCCTCGGCTCTGGACCTTGATGAAATGGAGCGTCAGATTGAATCTGACGCCCTGGCAGCCGAGGAGCGTGCTGCTGCAGCGGCAAGCAAGAGCAAGACAAAGACAGTACGCTCCAGTGCAGCCCGTCCGGCAGCCCTTGTTGCCCTCAAGGAATTTTATGACTGGCTTACTGCCAGTGGCTATGTACGCTCTGATACCTCAATGAGCCAGATCTTTCAGGTATGCCTGACCAACAGCCTCTACTTTGACAAGACCACATCCTCTATAAGACCATCCATTACCGGGCTTACTTCAGGTGACCTGCTCGAGCTGCTGTCATCAGAGCAGCCTCAGGCTTCGTTTCGCAGCATAGTACGCAATAACATGATTTTCTATGCCGGTCTGCACTGCCTTAAGGACAGCAATACCGGCCGTAATCTGGGCAAGTTGCTGCTGTCAGACCTGGCCGCTACTGCAGGTCAGATCATTGCCGGTAATATCAACGATCACCGCCGTATTTCAGTCTTTATTGACGAGGCCTCAGAGCTTGCCAATGAGCCTTTGCTGCAGCTGCTTAACAAGTCGCGTTCGGCAGGATTCAATATCACCATTGCCACTCAGTCAACAGCTGACCTTGCAGCCCGTATGGGCTCACGTGACATTGCCCAGCAGTTTATCGACAACTGCAATAATGTCATTTCTCTGCGCGTTATGAACAGGGAAACGGCCTCAGTTGTTACTTCAGGACTGCCAGCTACTTCACGTACCCATATCAATACTTCAGTGTCCTCGTCCCAGGTAGGATCAGGCACATCATCATCCATTTCCCGGGGCATGATGCAGGAGGAGTGTGAGAAGTTTCCGCCTTCCATGCTCTCGCTGCTGCCTAATTTTGAATTTGTCGCCCGCTTTGCCAACGGTCATTTCTACAAGGGTTTCATTCCCATTATCGACCGTCGCGGCTCGGGCAGCTCCCGCCCTGATTTGAATACCCTGCAGCAATGGCAGGAGCATGCCGCACAGGCAGCTGCACGCAGCCGCAGTAACTTCTCAGATGCCCCTGCATCTGCCTCAGCCGCGTCTGCATCTGCCAGTTCCTGCCCGCCAGACTCAGATAACCGTGCAGCAGCTGACAGCTCAGCCTGGCCTCATGATCACAGCTCAGGCCCGGCTCATACTGATAAGTCCACTGCCAGCAGTGCCTCAGATCCGGTATCTTCGCAGGATTGCAGGGCAGCATTACCGGCTGACAGCTCAAGTGGAGGCCCTGTGCCTGATGCAGCCTCTTTCTTTGTGCCCGGCCCTCCTGATTTTGCACCAGCTGCCGATCCATCACTGCCTGCGTCAGCAGCCTCTCAGCGTGCATCATGTTCACAGTCATGGCAGGGGGCTCAGGCCCATCAGCCATATCTGTCTGAGCAGGCTATTGAGGAGGCCGCCAGACACCATGGCAGTGCCGGCCTGGAGCACAAGGCTTTTGAAATTGATGATCCTGTGGGCTACAGGGACGGCATTGCTCCTTTTGCCATAAACATTGAGCCTGTAATCAGAGTAAGCACAGCTCAGAATCTGACTGTCATGCCGCTGCGTGATGAGGACTTTCTGTCCATGCACATAAGCTCATCGCGCATGCAGGCGCACAGCAGTGCTGATGTTATTGGCTCTGATGGCAGCACCCGTGCAGCTGCCCATGGCAGTGGCTATGGGGCTGTCCCGAGCGCTCCAGGCGCCACGGGCCATAACTGTGATGACGGTATCCATGAGTTGCTCAGCTGTGACAATCCTGAGCGCCCGGGCTGTAATGACAGAGTACTTGTCTCCCCTGCTCCTTTAACTGCCGCCGCGCTCAAGTCCACTGTACCTGGTATGGACCGATCCTGTATTGCCAGCTCACCCTTCAGTCAGCAGGCCCGCGCAGCTGCCCATGAGCATAATCAGGCTTATGCCGGATCAGTTAATGGCAGCAGCCATGGCAGCAGCGATGGCAGAGCTCATCAGGGCTGCCAGCGCAGGAGCATGCTCACCCGTGCTGCCCTGCTGCCTGTTTATGTATTCAGACTTGTTAAGAGCGGATGCATACGGGTTATTTATGCCCTGACTGCCCTTATTTTCAGTCAGATGCTAATACGCATGTACAGCCTTGCTCTTGAGGCAGGGCTGATACTGCTTATGGTGCTGGTACCGGGTATGATTATCGATGACGGACAGCTTGATTCGCTGCTCTCCTCATCCCGTGAGATGGGCCAGAGTGTAACGGCTTACAGCGCCATTGCCCTTGAGGTAATGCTGCGAGGCAGCGGAGAGCTCAGTGCCCTGCTTTATGAGCACACCAGCTTTACCGACAGATGTATGGCCGTATGGCAGGTAGTCAGCTCCTCATGGCAGCTGCCTTTGACCATGGCCGTAACCGGCATGCTCTGGGGCCATCATGTGGGACTTACCAGTGAGCTCCATCACCGCTCCCTGATGGGCCTGCGCTATTTCACCCGCATACGCTCGCCCCTTAATCTGGTGATCAGCGCCCTTGCAGTATTAATGCTCTGGCAGGGCTGGTTATTCTGCATTGAGTACACCCTGGTGGTGTTGTGGCTGCAGTGCTTTATTCAGGCCTTTGCCCTGAGCTGCTTCTTCTCCCGCCACAGCCGCTGACCCCAGCCCCGGCGCGGTGCCTGCGATACAGCGCACAGCCCCGGCCCGGCACCAGCCTGGCACAGCTGCGGCAGTGCATTGCCTGGCAGGCCCTGCGCACAGGCATGCAAGCCTTCATTTGAGGGACAGTAATGAGCCGTCCCTTAACAGTTTTTTACTTCCCGAGCTTTAAGCATAAGGAAGATAACAGTATCCAGTCGTGCTCCCATGCATGACTGGCGATAACAGTTCCGGCCCGGCTTATTGCCATTGCTATGAGTGACACGGGCCTGAAGATAACGGTATCAGGGTTTATGTCCCGCATAAGCTCTGGCGATAACAGTATCCAGTCGTGCTCCCATGCATGACTGGTGATAACAGTATCAGGCACTGCCCGTAAGAGCGGCTGCTCTGAGATCGGGGAGCTGTCATTGCTGCAGCTCCCCGGCCAGTGCCTGAGTTCTTACATCTCAGCCATGGCAGCACGGCCCAGTGCCGCTGCTGCAAGTCAACACAAACAAAGGGTAATAAACAGTCAGGGGCGGCCGTGGCCGCCAGCATAAATGGCGTACCCCCAGTTACGGCGCCTGCCGCCGTCAGAGCCAGGCCCGGTTGCCCATACCTGGAGCCAGTACAGCCTGCTGCATGCACAGTGCTGCAAGGACCGGGCTGCCAGCAGTGCTGCAGGGCCGTACAGGATGCTCATTGCCATATGGAGCGCTGGCGGTGCGATCGATGCTGCTGCAGTTGCGCTCCGGTCAGTGCTGCGACTGTGCTACCGGTGCGGCTGCGCAAGCCCCTGATTAATACCCATGAACCATGCTTATCAAGCTTAAGGAGTAACACTATGACCTGTTGTCATAAAAGGCTCAATCTGAGCATGCACAAGGTCGATCTGGGAGCTTATGCCTCCTTTGTTCAGACCAGGCCTGACAGTGCCCGTCTTACTGTTCAGCCCCTGTGCCATCACGGCCTCAATCTTACTTACTGTGTCCCGGGCTCTGTGCCTTCGTATCAAAGCGCCTCCTCCAGTGCAGCCACAAGTGCAGCTGATGGCAGGTATCTGAGCTCAGGGGAAGCCCGCAGCGCAGGTGCGCTGCGTGCTGCCTCAGACAGCTCCACCTTCCCGGTCTCAGCCCTGCCCCGTATGTGGCAGCTGGTGCGCTCATTATGCGGCCTGTATCAGCGCCCGCAGCCGCAGGAGCCTGGCACAGTATTCCGTCTTACCAGGGCACAGGCCCCTGCACCGGATCCTGTCCCTGCTCCAGCACCAGCACTGGCTCGAGCTCCAGCGTCTGCTTCAGCTCCGTCCCCTGATGTGTCCCTGAATAAGGGCTCAGGCACACAGTCTTCTCAGTCCCCGGAGAGCAGCTCCGTGCGCCCCGTCACTGCCGGTAAAGCCCGTCAATCCGTCCGCTCCCTGACTGCACCAGCTGACTCAGGATCAGCTCACAGTGTTCACAGCCACAGTGTACAGCGCCTATCAGCAGGCAGGGGCGGAGCAGCTGCGGCCGCCGCACGCAGCTCTGTGCTCCAGACCATGGAGCTTTGCGGGGCAGGCCACGGCAAAACAGCCGCTCACAAGGCCACTTTGCAGGCAACCAGCTGCGAGTTTATGGGCCTTGCAAAGTACGGCCTGAGCAAAGAAGCACAGCCTCATAGCCTTAGCAGCAGCGCCCGCACCAGACAAAGCCGCATGCAGGCTGCCAGGGCTGCTGCCTGTGTCCGTGATTTTATCCACGCGGCCACTCCTGACGGCTCTGCTCCCAACACCGCCGCTCAGGCCGATGACAGCATGGCTGCTCTCAAGGCAGCTCGTGCAGGTATGTGCAGCTCCCACGTCCCTGGCGCAGAGAACGTCCAGTAGTACACAGGGGCCTGTATTGCAAGGCCGTCCTTCCCTCTGAATGAAATCTTTCCCCAATTGAGGTGACCGCAGCTGACCGGGCATGGCAGCCCAGGGCTGTTGCCTGATCTGCAGCCAGGGCAGATGAACTTACGCCCGGCTGTCACCTCAGCTGCAGCTGCACATACGTTCGGCTGCAGCTTCAGGCTGTAACTTCATTGAGCTGGGGAAGTCTGAGGGCGCCTTTAATCAACAGGCATGGTCATTAGTGAGCCCTGGAGGGGCTATGAGAAATTTGTTTAAACCTCTGCTCTTTGTCTTTAATCACCCGCTTTCCAGCGTGTTTTCCCTGATTAGGACAGCTTTTTCCCTTACTTTGATTGCCGCTGTTGCTGCTTTCTTTGTGCCTTTTAACCACTTTGTCGCCGAGGAGGATAAAGACAGCCTCATGGGCACTCTGGGTTCACTGAGCCACCGCCTGGCTCAGGACTTTACCCATGATGTACTGCCCCTGCTTACCTTTACCACACTTGAGCCTTCTGATACTGACCATATGGGCCAGATAGTGGGCCAGCAGCTGGGCGGTGTCTATTACGGCAGCGACCAGCAAAAGGTCTTAAATCCCGATGGCCATATGAGCGATGAGGAGCTCTTTGTGCTCTCAGGCGAGTCCATGCGCAATATCACTGCCTCAGCTGCTGACTTT
Source organism: Anaerobiospirillum sp. NML120511 (assembly GCF_023050955.1). Taxonomy (NCBI): domain Bacteria; kingdom Pseudomonadati; phylum Pseudomonadota; class Gammaproteobacteria; order Aeromonadales; family Succinivibrionaceae; genus Anaerobiospirillum; species Anaerobiospirillum sp. NML120511. Next base: position 170,061 of record NZ_JALKIK010000001.1, on the reverse strand, counting down.
CAGGGCAGAGACAGCCGTGAGCTGTACATGGACATGCTTCATCTGTGGGGCAGTCCTGCCTATACAGCCGCCATGGCTCAGGCCAATGAGCAGACCATGGCCCGCGACTATCTGGGCATGTTCAGGCTGCCAGATCACATGTCAGTGCAGCAGGGCATTGATAACCTGACCGCACTGCGTCAGGTACGTCCCTTAATAAAGACCATTGACTACCAGCCCCGTGCCCTTGAGGACGGTGCCGCAGTCACCGGCACCAGCCCGGCCGCTCTGGCATCTGCAGCGCCTGAGCACGCTGCCCCACAGGCACAGAATGCTGCCAGAGCGCCAGATGCTGCCAGCGCACCGGTCGCGCCGGCAGCACAGTCTCTGCCGGGTGCTGCTGCATCGGGCCTGGCTGCAGCCTCAGGCAGCAGGGCAGGTGCAGCCTCGGGGAATATGGCTGATTTCACTCCTGTACATCAGGCCATAGCAGCAGGCGGCCGTGCCGGCTGGCTGCATGTGGAGCACTTTTTAACGCAGACAGTGATGGCCTGGCATGAGCTTGAGCGTCAGGGTACAGCCTCGCACGACAGCTTTATGGCCTTTGCCGGGCTGATGCCGCACCGTCTGCAGGCAGCCATTGAAAACAAGCTGCGTGCCTGGGGCAGTCTGGGCATACTCGATGAGGCCATGGCCGCTCAGCTGTGGCAGCAGGGCCTGCGCAAGGCCGATAACAGCCCTGAGTTCAGACAGGCCCTGGCTGCAGCCTCTGCCGCCCGTGCCGCTCAGGGCAGCGCTGCCGCCGGCAGCACCAGGCAGAGCACAGCTGCGCTGTGGCCTGAAGTGCCTTTTGAGCAGCAGGGCCTGGTAGAGCAAGTGCTGAGCACCTTGAGCCCTCTTGAGCAGGCTGAGCTTGAGTCCTTCATCATTGCTCATGTGGCCCTTAAGGACAGCATGGCTTACAGCAGCTCCCCTTTATGGCAGGCCACTGATGGCCTTGATGTCAGCATTGAGCAGGCCGTGGAAAAGCAGCTTGAGGCCTATGGACTGTTTGCCCTCAAGCCTGAGCATCTGCAGGCCCTGCATGATGGCCAGCGCAACTCATATCTTGCCTGGCAGTCCCATTACCAGGCTGACAGCACTCAGGCCGGTACCACGCAGCGCAGCTCACAGAGCTCAAAGAGCACGGCCCCTGAGCAACAGCAGGACAGGACTCTGAGCTCCTCAGCCCGGGCAGGACAGAGCAGTGACATTCATGAGCCAGCCACCAGGGCAGCCCATACCAGTCCTGCAGCTCATAACAGCTTTGCTGCCACTTCCCGCCCTGCAACACCTGCGCTGTCGTCAGGCTCTGCGCTCATGGAGCACAGGGAATTGTCCGGTCTTCACGACGCGCACAGTGTGCTGAGTACTGGCCTTGCAGCCAGCCTTGCTGACGGCGGTGTGGGCAGCGAGGGCGCCAAAGCCGCAGCCGCATCAGCTGCGCTTGAGCAGGCCCGCAGGGCTTTTGAACTTACTGCTGTGCCTGAGACTGTCACAGCCGCACTTGACGGAGCGGCAGTTTACAGCTCATCAGCTCCGCGCAACAGCAGCACTCAGGGGGCTCAGGCAGGACGCATTGAGCTTGCGCAGCTCAGTGAGCGCAGCGCTCAGGCTGCTGCCGGTGACGGTGGCTTGTCTGTGACTGCCGACATGGCCGACAGCAGTGAGGTGGCTGATGCCGACACTGTGGCTGGCAGCGGCGCCGTGACAGCTGCCGGTAAGGGATCTGACAGCGGCGCCGGGGATCAGGGCGGGGACTTTGTCTGTCCTGTGGATCTGGATCGCAGCAGTGCTGTCTATAACTGGCTTACAGCCATGGACGACAGTCAGCGTCAGCATCTGGCCACCTTCCTTGAGCAGCTGCAGGGCTGGCAGTTTTATCTCAATCTGCACGGCCTTGCCGATCCCGTAGTTTTCAGCGCCGTGCTGCTGCCTGACTCTCTGGCAGCTCACCTTGCAATGCTATCTGAGCGCTATCAGGAGCTGCTGGTCTTTGGCTCACAGCGGGCCGCTCTGGCTCATGAGCGCCATATTGTCTCCCTGGTAAGCTTCAGAGCCAGTCAGACCACTGTTGATGAGCTTTGTGAGCGCAGGGGCTGTGAGCTCAGCCCCTCCTCTACTGCAAAGGTACTGGCTGCACTTGATGACAGTGAGCTCAGGGAGCTTGCCCGTGCTCTGCTTGCTCTGGTTGAGGATGGCGCGGCTGTGGAAATGCTCGTTCCTGACAGCATGATGTCATGGGCCATTCATGCCATGCCGGGCTCACTTTATGACCTTGCGCTCAACTCCCTTGAGAGCAGCTCCTGTGGCTATCTGGCCCTGACCCGCAACTGGGTAGAGCAGCACCCTGAGCATGACTCAGGTCTGCAGCTGCTGGCCACCCTCAATGCCCACGGCACAGCCAGTGCTGCGCCCGCCCCGGACCTGGCATCTTCCGAGGCAGCTGACCTGGCATCTTCCGAGGCGGCTGACCTGGCCATGGCCGTAAGCTCACAGTCAGGCGCCCGCGCGCCTGCAGCGCCTGATCGTGAGACTGTAAAGGCGGCAGCCGTACCCGAAGACACTGAACTGGGCACCAGGTCACTGTCGGCAGTGGCTCCGGACCGTGCGGTCACGGTTCCGGGCTCAGAGCGGACTTCAGCCACGGATAACATGGCCTTTCCCAGGCCGGGCCGGGGTAACACAGGTATGGGCTGACAGGGCAGCCCCGCCTTTAAGTCAGGCCCGTATAGCTGTGGGGCCGGGGCCGGATCGCTCAGAGGCGGCCCTGGCGCGCGCAGAGGCTGAGCGCGCCTTTATGCCTGACCCGGCTACCGACAGGCAGCCGGCCATACTTGCCACCTCTCAGGGCGCTGCAACCTGGCATTACCCCGGCAATGTCTATTCCCATCAGGAGCGTGAACTGAGCTACAGGCGCCAGAGCTCAGCCTGGCAAAGAAAGCAGAGCCGCCTTGCAGGATCATATGCCGGTTCCGCTTACCAGGACCAGGCCTCAGCTCAGGAAAGCTCGAACTGTTATGAGCAGGGAACTGACTGGTTTAAATGGCGCGGCCGTGACCTGACCCGCACCGAGCGCCTGCAGCGCGTGGTTGATAAAGAGGCCCTGACCAGCCTTTTTGATGACAGCCTCGAGCTGGCCGCCCGGCGCTCGGTCCAGGCCCTTCAGTCCACCTCAGCCCCGTCAGTGCAGCTGTCTCAGTCCGACCGGCAAACTAAGGCCGCTCAGTACGACCAACAGGCTAAGGCCGCTCAGTACGACCGGCAGGCTCAGGCCGGTAAGTCCAGTCAGGTGGCTCATGCGGCTCATGCGGTCCCTGATGCCGCCACCACAGCCTCAGCTGTGGCAGGCGTATCTGCGGCCTCTGACGACCCTGACAGCAAGGCCGACGCTCAGATAAGGCGCGCTTCGCTTTACGAGCTGATGACCTCTTACAACAGCCCTGAGCCGGGGGACGGCCCTGGTAAATCCCGGCTCCAAAAGAGCAATGACCGCAACATAGCCGGCCCTTATCAGAGGTCGCATCAGGGCGGATGGGAACCCGATGAGGGTACGGCAGGGCGTACTTTCAGGGGATCTGACAGTGAATCGGCTCAATCAGCAGCTTTTCTTACAGGCTCTGACAGTCACTTGCCTGAGCGGCGCGCTTTTCTTACCAGCAATGAAAGGGCAGACAGAGCACAGATAAATGAGCTGACTCTATCACCGCCAGCCCAGGCCCAGGCTAAGGCCCTGGCCCATGATCAATCCCAGACCCATGGCCCCGGGCGCCCGTCTGCTGCCTTGAGCGCCCTGAGGGGGACAGCCATGGGCCTGGCATTGCCTGAGTCATCACAGACAAAGAGCAGCCGGGCCCGAAACGGGAGCTCTGCAGAGGCCATGAGCTCTGCCCCGGCGCAGGCCCTGGCCGCAGCTGCTGGCACTTACGGGGCAGCCAGCGCACAGGCGAGCGCGGATCACTCCCAGCAGGCAGGTGCAGCCGGCAGTGATGAAGGGGCGCCTGGCCGTAAGTGGCTGAGCTCCCGGGCCGGGGCGCACGACAGTGAGGCCCTGTATGGCTCAAATCTCAGTGAGCACAGGGTGCTCATGGCCGCCGCCGGTCACTCAGGGCCATGGGCCGATGTCTATGGCAATGGCCCGGCCATGGGCAATACCCAGGCCGCTGCCATGGCCCTTGCTCAGGCCGGTGAGCATATACCAGGCTACGGCCCTTCAGCTCTGGCAGCTGCCGCGCATACAGGGGAGGCCAGTCTGCCCCGGAGCGCCCTGCCGGCCCGCAAGCCAGAATCTGACCCCCAGATACACAGGCGCAGCGGGCCACACCGCTCCCTGAACCACAGCCCGGCCCCGGCCACGGCTCCGCCCCCAGGGCAGAGCCGTCCATCCCTTAAGGGCAGCAGCCTGACCCTGTCAGCGCTCCCGGAGCTGGCAGCAGGGCTGAGCTTGCGCACAGTGACACATGGGTGGCTTACGCATAAGGCCCCGGGGCTGCTGATGACAGCCCTGAACCGTGCTGCCAGCACTGCTCTGGGCACAGTTGCCGCCCGGCATGCTCACACAGCCGTGGGCACAGCCATAAACACAGCCATTGGCACAGCCATAAACACAGCCGTGAGCACAGCCGGGGCTTATCTCAGTACCTGTCTGTCAGAGCTCCATGGTGACTTTGATGGGCCAGGTGAGACCGCAGACCTGACAAAGATAAAAGAGCTCACCAGACTGACCGGGCTTACAGAGCTCACCGGACTGACCGGGCTGCCTGGATGGCCTGCGCTCACAGGACTTGCCGCGCTTGCAGATCGCTCTGAGCTCAAGGCTGTGAAGTATGTGAAAGCTGTGAAAGCTTTTACTGCCATCAAAGCCCGCAAAGCTCTCAAATCCCAGGCGCAGCAGGCAGGACTGAGAGTTCTGAGCCGCCTTGATGAACATGGTGACTTTAATGCCCCTGACAGTGTCCATTACGGGGCCGGTGTCAGGACCTCTGAGGCCGGCAGCTCTGAGGACAGTGCCGCAGGCCGGGAGGAGCGCACCGCAGGCCGGGGACTGCTGGTTATTGACCTGCTGCGCCATGGCAAGCTGCCGCGCAGCGCGGCTGACAGAGCCCCCGGGCAGTCTCAAAAGGTCTCTGACGGTCAGCTGCCGCACAGCGCAGAGCATACGGGGCGGGCTGCCCTGATGGACCTTAGCGGTAAGCAGGCCACGGATATGCTCTCTGACAGTACTGAACACCCTGCTGATCCGCCTTACCAGGTAAGTGATCCTGTGCTCTCAGGCTCCATGCCCGGTGGTAAGCAGACGGCTGCTGGCGCCCCTGATGGGCAAAAAGCCCTGACAGCCGCCACAGCCACTCATGAGCAGTTGCACAAGCAGGAGCAGGCTCAGGAGCCCGGTCAGGTGAACACAGCGCATCTGTCTGAGGCAGCCCTGTACTCAGGACAGCAGGCCAGGTCCGGGGCTGCACAGGCAGCACTTGCAGCACAGGAAGTGCTGGCAGCACAGGCAGGCGACCCGGTCAGGAATTCTGGGCGCACCGGTCAGGTCTCAGGTCAGGGCCTGGCAGTTGGGGCAGCTGATACCGGGGAACAGGCCCGCGCATCTGCAGATCAGGCCCATAGTGGAGCTGATGATGAACTAAGCACCCGGTCGCGCCTGCAGCGTGCTTTTGAGGCGGGGCGCGCGGTTAGAGAAGCTCTTATTGAGGCCGGATCGGCTCTTATCAGGGGCATGGACCCTGATAACACCAGGGAGGCCGGATCTGATCGCGATGACAGTGGTGCACTGCGCCCTCTGTACAGCCAGCGCGAGGCTCACATCAGGCCCGTGCCCGACATGGAGCCTGAAGGCAGCCAGCCTTTAAGTCCGGCAGCGGAAAACAGCACTGACAGTACAGCCCCCAGGGCCAACGCCCCTGACTCCGTCAGCGGCGCCCGCCCGATTACCGCCGATCAGAACGCAGCCGGCGGCGCGCGCCCTCTAAGTGCCGATAAGGACACAGCCGGCGGCGCCCGCCCTGTCAGCTCTGAGGGCATTAACAGAGCAGGCCCAGCTGACCGTGCAGGCCCTGGCGGCCATGCTTACAGAGCTGACAGTAAAGCCCAAAGGGCCTGGTCTTACGGGGCTGGTAAAGCTGACAGCTCTTACGGGGGCAAGGCAGGCAGCGATGTCCTGCAGAGCGCACCTGACCCTGAGCGCACTGACGGGGTAGTGGGATCTGACAGTGGCAGCTTCGCATTGCACGGTGTAGGGCAGGACGCTTTAGCCCGGTCTGTCTCTGTGGCCGGTGCCCAGGGGCACACCGCGCCTGAGCACAGGCCTGATGCCCTTGAGGCAGTGCGCTCTGACTGGCGCCGCCGGGGCCGTGGGCTGTATGAGCGCTGCCTTATTGAGCAGGGCTATCTTCAGGCCAGCCACTATCAGCCTCTCAGTGCGGACAGTACCAGGGCCGCGCAGCTGCTGTGGCTTAATGCTGCGCTGCAGCACTGGACTGACCCCCGTGCCATCAGCTCCCTGCTCAGGGCCATGGCAGGCCCGTCAGCACAAAGGCACACAGAGCCCGCCAGCACAGCCCCAGTCCATGGCACTGCAGGCCGCCTCATAGCGGCCGGCAGCGTCGCAGCTGCTGGCGCTTACGGGCTCTCAGAAGGCGCCGGGGCGCTCCAAGGTTCCCTGATGACAGTTGCCAGGCTGGCTCCGGGCTTTGACTGTAACAGTCTGCCTGACGGCGCTGCGCAGCTGTGCGCTTATGGTCCTGGTCTGTCAGGGCCGCTGACCCTGTGGCAGCTGTCTTTATATGCCCCGTCAGCTCTGGGCTGCTCAGGGGAGGACCTGGAGGTCAGAGACAGGCACTACCGTGCCCAGCTTGCTGCCTGGGCCCGCAGAAAGGCTCAGGCCGCCCTGAGCGGCAGCTGCAGCTGCCGCGACACTCACAGCTGTGCCCTGGACTCAGGCTGCAGCAGTGATAGCGGCCCTGAGGGCGGCGCAACGCCTGTAGATGATCCGCCGCCAGTCAGCGCCCGGCAGATAGCTGCAGCCTGGGGGCTGGAGCCGGGAGTAAGCGTGATTGCCCCGGGTGATTTGCTGCTTGAGCCCCTGCGCTGGCGCCAGCTTAGTCGCAGTGACAGGCGCTTTGCCCCCGTGCTGGGCGCCGCCCCTGAAGGGGGCGGCCAGCGACCAGGCGCAGCAGCCCCATGGACCGCCGCTGCCACCGGATCCCCTGCACAGGACGGCACTGCAGTGTCGGCCTCTCCCGGCGCAGCTGCTGCCACCGCCACCGGCTCCGGTTCACAGGCCCGTAGCCTGGCAACACCATCATTAACACAACATAAGGAAAGTTCTATGCAAATGAACAACAGCAGTGAAAGCAAATACCTCAGTGACAGCTCCAGTGGCCCAGCCGCCGGGGTGACCGTGGAGAGCGCAAAGAGTCAGAGCGCCGTAACTGCAGCGCCCGCATGTGCACAATCTGGCGTATGCGCGCAGTCAGGCGATGTGGCAGCTGATGAGGGGGCTGCCGGGGCCGCGCAGCTTGCAAAGTCCCTGTATACCCTGCAGGGAGCGGCCGGGCGTGAGGCCCTGCGCGAGCTGCCGCCTGAGCAGCTCTTACATGACAGCCGCACCGATGATCCCCGAAATCTCAGGGCACGTGAGCTGCTCAGTGAAGCAAAGCGCAATCATCAGCGCCTCGACAGACTGGTTGAGTATGCCGTACGCAAAAAGGCTTTACGTGAGCGCACCGGCGAGGCCCCTCCTGAGCGTCCGGGACGCCACGGTGGACTTGCTTCTGAACACCCTGAAGCCGGGCGTTCTGATTACGGGCGCAGTGCCGCCCCGGCACAGAAAGCAGGGGCTTTCCTGGCACAGCCAGCAGATGCTTTTAATAATGGCCATGACAGAGCCGGAGCCATGGCCCCTGGTGAGGGCAGGGCCAGCTTAGATAAGCGCACTTTTGCAGCCGCCACTGGCAGCGGCGGCTACCATGGCGCTGATACAGGCGCGGCAGGCGCGCCGGGCAGAGCAGTGAGCGCGGCCGTGCAGCCAGAGATGGGCGATGCTTATGACCATGAGAGTGATGAGGGCCGCAGGGGTGGCCGGGTTACGGTGAGCATGACGGGATCGGGAGCCCGCTTCCGGCTGCATAAGGACACACTTTCAGGCAGATCGGGGGATGAGGCTGCGCAGCGGGCGCGCCTTGAGTGGTACCGCTCTTTGCCTTTTGCGCGCCTTGATGAGCTGTGGCACTCAGGTCAGGACCTGACTGAGCAGCTTGCTTTGCCGGCCCATGAGCTCTTTGATCAGGCCCGCAAGGTCTTAAAACGCAATATCAAGGCTCTGCATGAGCAGGGACTAATCAGCAAAGCCCAGATGCTCTCTGTTTATGACAGTGACGGACGGGGCCTTTATCTGGGCGGCGATCCTGTACTGGCCTCGCTCTCATCAGCCCTTGCCAATGTGTCCAGTGAGGATCTGCCCGACATACCTGAATTTCGCCGTGAAAACACCTGCTGGCTGGCCCGCCTTACTGTAGAGGGCTCCATTGAAGGCCGCCACCTGGGCATTTTCAATGCCCATGACCACAGCGATCAGGCCCGCGCTGCCCAGACCATGGTACTGCGCTCGCTGTGGAGCTCCTGCCTTACCTCCATGTGGTGGTCAGAGCACCGCCTCGAGATAGCAAGAGCCCACCTCACTGCTGCAGACCACCCAGAGGACGGTGCACTGCACTCAGCCCTGACTGAGCCCCTGCCCATGGCAGCCAGCGCAGCAGCTCCGGTCGGGCACAGTCATACCGGCAGTACTGCAGACAGTTCTGCTCAGCCGCTTAACCCCAGTGCAGAACACAGCTGTGCAGGCAAGACAGAGCAACAGTACCTGGCCCGGGCCGATCTCATGAGGTCACAGGGACATGAGGGCAGCAGCTCAGGGCGGGACAGAGGCGGAGTCATGCTTACTCTGGCAGCGGCCCTGTCAGCCATGGCACTGGGCGTGGCTGTACCTCAGGCGGCTGCCCAGGAGCCCGGTGCTGTTGAGCAGGCCGGAACAGTGCTCAGCGAATTTGCCCGCCTGCACTCCCTGCAGCAGCGCTTTAAGTACAGTCAGAGCGCTCAAGACACGGCCTGGGCCGTACTGGAGGCAGCGCGCAGCCTCGGGCAGCTCAGTGATCAGGCCGGAGGCCCCGGCAACAGCGCCCAGGGCAGTGCAGGCGCCCCGCCACCATGGGCCGCTCAGGGCCCGCTTAAAGTACCTGATGACACACAGGCAACCGCAGCAGATAAGGTCAGCCCGCCTCAGTCGCCCCTGGCAGCAGCTGCCACGGCCACCGGCCCTCTCAGAAAAAGCGCCGCGCCTGATTTGAGCGCGCAGACGGCCTCCCGGGTTCACTGTCATGCCAGGGCACAAGCTCAGGCCCATGAACAGCTCCATGCCAGGGTTCGTCCCCGGCCCGGATCTGAGCAGGCCAGAACAGAGCATGAACTCCCCTGGTGAGCCCGGAACCCGTCCGGCTGCCCCTGGCAGTGTCCACTGGCAATTACGCAGCAGCTCCCAGGAAAACCTTTATTCACTACCTTCATGGTCACAACATAAGGACAGCACTATGCAAGAGCACAATCTCAATAACAATATGGCCCCGGCTGCAGCCGGATCCTTAAAAATCACAGCTCCTTTCAGGGATTCAGACCCACGAGCTGACCGCCAGGCTGACCGCCCAGCTGATCGCCCTGCTGACAACCAGGCTGACCGTAACACTGACAGTCTTGCCGGATATAAGGCTGAGGGCGTTGCATATCACGCCAGCCATGGCCCGCACGACATTCATGGCCCGCACGGCAGCCATGCTCAGGCAGCCGTGGCTGCCATGCTGGCAGCCGGTGTGGCTCTGGGCCTGCCTGAAAGTGCCGCCGCCAGTGCCGATGCCCCTGACTATGCTCTGATGAGTACTTTAATGGGCGCTGATGAGGCGGATATGAGTGGTGGTGTCCATAAAGCAGGGGCTGATTTTAATGGTGATGCCGTGGTGCAAAATGCCCTGTGGGATGGGGACTGTGCTGATGAAAGGGGCGCGGGCGCTGCAGGCGTGGAAGGGTATTACTGTGCTGTTCAGGCCCGCAGTCCGCAGCGCCGTGTGCAGCCATGGAACGGAGCTGTGCCTTCACGTGAGGACATGGAAGAGGCCGCTGCCGGCCTTGGGGTACCAGGTGCCAAAGGCTATACCCCGCCAGATGATCAGGGCGGTTCCACCCCATGGTGGCGTCTGCATGTCATAGGCGAGGCTCAGGCTGCTGACTTTGCCCATGGTGATGCCGCCTCACGTGAGCGTGAGGCCGCTGCTCTGTGGCAGCGCATCAATGCCCGTAATAACTCTGCTCTGGAACCGGATGCTGAATCCCCGGTCAGCACCACCGCCGCCGGTCTTGCCAGCGCAAACGGCGCTATCTGGGAAAGTGACCGGGACTCTTATTCAGCCGTAACCGCCCTGGCTCCGGCCACTGCCGTAAATGCAGATGGCGCCGCTGCGCCAGGCGCCGCTGCAGCAGGTGCGGGCCAGACAGCCGCTGGTGCGGGCCAGACAGGCGCGGGCCCAGGCCAGACAGGCGATGAAGTGATAATTGATGTTTATCAGGAGTCCTTTCCCATACGCAAAAATCCCCGCAATCTCATGGAGCTGCGCAGCAATGCCATAGCCTTTGATACCGGACGCATCATCAGACGCGTATATAACCGCAGTGCCCTGCTCTCCAGGATACATGACTGGTCAAATCTCGATCTCACCACCGATAAGCAGCCCTATCTGTTCATGTCCTGGGATCATGTTCATTCAGCTGTTAATGACGGGGTACCTGCACCAGGCACTGCCCCTGCTGCCTACGGCAGTTATGAGGGCAGCATGGCCTCTTCCTCCCACAGCGACGCAAGTCTCAATGGCGCTACGCCTGCCCAGACTCATGGCGGTACAGCCCCGGCACAGTCTGTGACTGCGGCAGCTGCAGCAGCTTCAGGTGCTGCAGTGGCCCCGGCTGATGCCGCAGGCCAGGATGGGCGCGATACTGTGAGCACAGCAAAGGTCAGAGCTCCAGCAGCTACTGCCACAGCAGCTGCAACAGTGGCACCATCAGGAGTTGCAACAGGGGATGCAACCGCCGCTGGAGCCGGGGAGAGTCAGGGGGCATACATGAAGGCAGTGCCGGGCTTTCCGGGCATAAAGGCAGCCAGGACTTACATCCCGGGCTTACCGGCTGTTACGGCTTATTCGCCAGCCCGCATGGCTGTGCCTCATGCCCGGGCTAATACTCACTCAGCTCCGGTAGCAGGAGCTGCACAGGCAGCCGCCCCGGCCCCTTATGCACCTGCAGGCACCGGCTTGCCCGGCAGTGGCAGCAGCTGGGGTTACAGCCTGAGCTCATTGCCTCCTGCTATGCCTTATCGTGATCTTAATCCTCAGGCGGTAGCTGATTTGCAGGCCGTTACTGACCCATTACGTCTTAGCCGTGTCAGCGAGGAGCTAAGTTTGCGTGAAAGTCCTCAGCGTCAGCTTGATTTTCACAATGGCAATGGCGGGCGCCGCGCCATTATGCTGGCAGCGGTCACCCGCCCGGGCGCAGCTGCAGCAGCTGACGAGGCCGCTCAGGCTCAGGAGCGCAGCGCTCTGGACAGCCACGACCAGGCCCTGAGCTCATAAGAGCACTGAGCGCATGGTAATAAAGCCCGAACGGGGGCAGATACAGGCACTGTCCTGCAGATACAGACAGGCCAGGCAGGCATTAAATGGCCCGTAGCTGCAGTTACCACTTGTCTGGTCTTGCAGGCGCTCAAAGTGCCGGGACAGCAGGCGCCACAGGCGCTGGCTCTGCAGGTGACCAAAGCGCCAGCTTTGCAGGCAGTAAAGGGCCGGTCTTATCAGGCAGGTAAGGTACCTGTCCGGGCTGACGGACAGGCTGGACAGGTCCTTTGATAACAGTAATGGCGCCTGGTGCCTGGTGCCTGCTGCCAGCACAGCAGGAGCGTGCCTGTACTTGCCTGTCCTTACCGGCACTGAAGATAACAGTGGCCCTGCTTTCAGGGCCTGGACTACAGGCTGACCGTCCAGCGACGGCAGCCTGAAGTGAGATTTTCCTTTTTTCATCTCTTGAGATAACAGTTGAGATAACAGACAGGGAGAACAGCTATGCGCAGTGTCAGCTGGATAGAGCAGCGAATGGCGTCCATGAGTCAGGTATGGGCGTCATTTTTTGAGCGCAAGGGAGCTGCCATGGAAAGCCGTCATGGTCATAAAGCCGCGAGGCAGGTATCTGCAGATCCTTGCCCACATGGTCAGCAAGGCGCCGGTGGCGCACAGCACGGACAGCCGGCCGGATCATGTGCAGCTTATGGCCAGGGCGCGGGCGCCGCTAAAGGCGGCACAGGGGCGGGCGCTGGAGGGGCCGGCCCGGGCGTGCAGCCGGGCGGTCTTTATATGCTTGATGACAGCTGGGATGAAGTCAGAGACGACGGGGCGGCTCCCTTATGCCTTAATGCCTCGCAGCAGGGCACAGGTGAGCTTGATGCAGCGCTGATGCGTCCGAGTTATGCCTTTGCCGAAGATGGCTGGGTACGCTTTGAGGTCTTAAGTGATCAGCAGTTAATCGATCACTGTCAGGGTGAAATAGCTGTCCTGCTGCGCAGCTTTCAGGGCAATCCTGAGGAAAGAGCTCTGCTGCTCATGCCTCTTATCCGCATGCTGGTCCGTCAGTGCGGTCCCCTGCCTGTGGAGCTGACGCGCTGTGCCATGGACAGGGCTGATATGCTGCGTCGCTCTCTGCGCCTTGCCAATACCGCCCTTGAGGTCTATGGCACTTTGTCTGCCAGTCTGGTCAAAAGCAGCACTATCTTAAAATTCCTGAGCGCTCAGGCAGCCCGCCAGGCTCAGCAGAGCGATGCTGATGAGGACAGTGAGGGCGGCGCTGAAGAAACAGACATGGACAGCAGCGGAAGAGACAGCAGCGCCAGGGACAGCACTTCATCAGGACGTGCCCGCAGCCGTGGCCGTGCCCCGGCTGCTCAGACCGGCGCCGCTGCAGGCGGCGCTGCGGGCAGCGCTGCTGATGGCGCTGACGGGGCTGATGAGGAGATTGAAGACAGCCGCAACTGGCGCTTTTTTGCTGTGGGCAGTCGCCCTGAAGGGGCCGGTGAGAGCTGCAGGGTATTTAAAGGCTATCAGTGCTCCCAGCCTGGTCTTATCTGCGGAGATTCCACTGAGCTTGCCATGTATAACAGCAGCTGGTGCTCAGCTCTTATGCTTGATAATGACGAATATGAGGGCATTATTCATGAGAGTGACTGGGAGAGCAGATGGGACTGTGCCGGTTATGAGCTCAATGATTTGCACCATGAGCTCAATGACTTTATTTCCGTACTGCACAACAGTGAGCTTCCCGGCCAGATAAGCGCCGACCTGCTGGCCCGTCAGGCTACGGGCCTTGATTATTACGAGCATAATGCCAGCGGCAGCACCTGGCTTGCCTCCCCGGCGGCTCACGTAGCAGCAAAAGGCCGTGCAGGCACAGGTACTGCAGCCGGCAGCAAAGCCGCCGGCAGCAGGCCTGAGAGCACTCACAAATGGCTGGAGCTTACAGGTAAGGAGGCCTGTAATCTGGCACGCACCTTATGGGGTACGGGAACAGGCAACTGCTATCCCCAGGTAACAGCCTCGGCATGGGGCAAAGCTCTGAGCAGCATGGGCCCCACTGCCCTGTACGACAGTGAGCTTCAGGCAGGGGCTCAGCCTTGTGGAAATCATCCTGCCGGGGCCCTGCCCGCAGCAGCGTATGGCAGCAGCGCCTGTTCCGGTGGAGCATGGGACAGCGGCGCATGGGGCAGCGACGCATTTGCAGGCATGGGCCAGGGCCAGGGTATCTTTATGCTCCCTGAGCTTGAACGTGTGGGTAAAAAGGGCAAACCATTTTGCGGCGACAGCCTTGATATGCGCCGCCTTGCCACCTCAAGAGTGCTCGGTCCCATGGTGGGCATGGCTGCCTCAGATGATGAATGGGCGCGCTGGCATGAGGAGGCCTTAAACCGCTGCCGATCCAACATCATGGTCAGAACAGCCGGATTCAGTGAACTCTCAGTTAACCGTGATCACAACAGTGATGGTGTGCTCAATGCCTTTAAAAAAGAGCATTTTGGCCCTCTGTGTCAGAGCCTGTACCATCAGGCCGTGCAGGCCTCAATGGGCCGCTATGATCATGAGCAGCTTCAGGTAATAGTACAGCTGTCTCTAATCATGATCTGCTTTGCCCATCAGCTCTGGCGCATTCCTTATGAATACGAAATCTGTGCAGATAATGGTCAGCGCTATGATGCTGCCAGTGGCACCGTAAGTTTAAGCCAGTTCTGTGAAGACACAGGAGCTCACATGCTCTATGTGCGCTACCGCGCCCAGTGCGAGCGTCTTAATCCCTGGACAGCCACTTTTCATGACAGTCTGTCTGATTATCAGTATCACGATCGTATTGAAAGATATGGCGTAGAGGTCTTCAGGCATTTCTGCTCTCATACCACAGCTGTTATCTCCCAGATTTTCCCTTATCAGGAGCTGCGCCTTGCAGATCATGTAGTGCCCACCCTGGTATCAGGACTGTGTGACTTTCTGGAAGCCGTGGAGCAGCCTGTATGGGAGCCTGTCCACGCCCAGTACATTATTCAGTATCTGACCCGTGAGCAGCTGGCCTGCGGCCTGATGCTGCGCACTCAGATAAAGCACGATCTGTCCCGCCTGCATGCCCTTGGTCTGGCCTGCAATATCGATCTTAGCGCTCCGCCATCACGCGCTGCTGCCGCCTGGCAGCGAGCTCTGGCAGCAGCACAGACCCCGCATGACTCAGTAACATACGCCCAGGAGCCTGGCCTGAATGCCGATGCAGACACTGCTGTATCCGCGTCAGCCGCTGCCGCAGACACCGACAGCGCCCGGGCTGCCGCAGGCGGCACTGAGGCTGGCGCCACCGGTCTTTCAGCTGGCCTTGACAGCAAGGATAACAGTACAGCTGATGCCAGGGGGGCTGGCAGTGTGGTGGCACCTGACAGCTCTATGAGCGCTGACCCTGATGATCCCGAAGCTGCCTTTGACATGGAGGATGACGAGTTTGAGCTGGTCATTCCTTCATCTGCCATGCAGGCCGTACAGGGTAGCGGCGCTCAGGCGGGCAGCAAGGACGTCTTAAGCCTTGCAGATACAGATATGGTAATGGACTTTGATCCAGATGCTCCTTTTGATCCTGAGGACCTGGAAGGCAGTTATCCTGACATGGGAGCCGATGATTTTTCAGGCATGGATGACCTGGCAGCGGCAGACCTGTCCTGCCTGAGCCCAGGCGTTGACGACACATCCCCGTCAGATTGCACAGCCCCGTCAGACTGCACATGCCTGGCAGGCGACAGTGCTGTGGCACAAGCAGGTGCAGCTGCAGCCTCAGCTGAGGCTGATAAAGGTGCCCAGGGTGGTGACAATATGGACGCTGACTCTGATGCTTCCTTTGACACTGCTGTCAGTGACAGTGACAGCGCCATTGCTGATGAATGGGACTTTATTGACCCTGAGGCCCTGCTGGCCGCGCAGAAGGAAAGCACCACAGCTGAGAGTACCGGGACCAGCAACTGCATTACAGCAGACAAAACTGAAAATAAAGTGTGTGATGGCGACAGTGAACAGGGCCATTGCGGGGCATCTGAGGTCTCATCAGCAGGGGGCGAAGAGGTTCAAAACGGGGCGGCAAAAATTGCCGCCAGTGCTCACGAGGTTGACAGTGAGGCCATTTGTAGCGGCAAGACCCCTACTGGCAGTAAAGCTGTAAATACCTGCAGTTCAGGTGATGACAAGGCCAAATCAGGCAGTGCTGACTGTGCTGATAATGCTTTACAAATTAATATCGACAGCACTGCAGCTGACAGCTCCAGGCATAATAAGACCTCCAGCTCACATTGTGATTACACTTTCCTGCAGTATGCCGACGACAGCATGGTCGAATACTGCGAGGTACTTGATATGGAAACTCAGCTGCTGTGCGGTATGAGAGCCGCTCCTGCAAACGCAGAAAAGGCTGTGGTTGTAGCGCAAGCAGCTTATGCAGCATATGCATCTGACGCAGCTGATGCATATGCTGCAGCTGTTGCTGCAGGCGCTCATAATGACAGGAAGGGGGAGCTTGCAGACTCATGCAGCCACGACGGCATGGACAGTCTTCCTGCGGCTGATAAAGCAGCTAAAAATGGTGCACTTAACAATACACAAAATAATTTGCAAAGTATTAACAGTGATGACGCTGACTGCACTGATACTGACTGTGCTTATGCTGACTGCGCTGATGGTACTAAGACCGGCAATAAGGTAAGCAAAAGTGCTGAGCAATCTATGGGCAGTGAGCACTCATCTGGCGCTTATTCATGCCTGGCAGATGTCACTGAGAATGCTAACGGGAGTGTGAATGAGAGAGAGACTAATATTTGCTCCCAAAGCTGTGCGTCCGTTAAGCAAAGTGATGAAACAGATGATTCGCAAAACGATTTGCAAAACGATTTGCAAAACATTTTGCAGAACGAATCATCAGCTGACTCACATAATTATGTGAAGCATTCTTTACAGAATGATTTACAAAATACTATGTTGGATGATTTGCACAACAGTGTGAACAATGCCTCACACTATTCTGAGCAGGATATTTTACAGGGATCTGAGCAGGATGATTTACAGGAATCTGAGCAAAATAATTTACAAAATAATTTGCAGGATGATTTACCTGTTGAGCAGCCAGATGACCAGAGTAATGATCTGCAGAATGATCAACACAATGACTTGCACAATGACTCTCAGGATAATAGCCAGCCTGATTTGAAAGCTGTAAGTACCGACAGCTGCTGCAGCGACAGCTGTGCAGCAGGGGCTGATGCGGCTGCTGCAGGGGATGAGGAAGATGCTGAGCTTAAGGAGCTGCCTGAGCTTACTGATGAGCTGCGCCTTGAGCTGCAGCTCAGAGAGATGAAGGAGCTCTTTGAGAGTGCGCTGCGCCGCGTGAGCATCAATCGCAGTGATTCTGATGTCTATGTCAGCGGCAATTACGTATTCTTTGTGGATCGCACCCGTGCCTGGGCCGTGCTTAACAGCAGCTGGCAGGAGTATATCTACGGGCCTTTCTCCCGTCAGTCCGAGTCCAACAGTAATGCCCTTGGTATGGAAATTCTGCAGTCCTTTATTGCCGCTCCCCCTCTTTCAGAGACCAGTACTGTTATCCAGCCATATCCGGTACTGATAAGAACAGCCACCGACGTCATTATTGCCCGGGGCTATTATCTGTGCTTCCGTGAAATGGATCTGGGAGCTCAGGTGCTGATGCAGGAGTATAACCAGCAAGAGGATCATGCCTTTCTGGACTGGCAGCTGCGCGTAGCTTTAAGTCTCTATCTGCTGGCCTGCTCACGAGCAGGTCGTGGTCAGGATCCTCTTAAGGTCGATCTGGGTGAAAAGGCTCTTATGACGGCCCTGAGCACCCCGACCGGCTTTAAGGGCGCAGCGCTGTCATCGGCCTCAGCTGAGGCTGGCGCCGCCGCCGGCAGCTGTGCCGGTGGCGTTGCCAGCGGGAGCGGCTCCAGCGAGGGAGGCGCATGCCGGAGCAGCGTCTGTACTGATGGGGGCGGAGCTTACAGTGACCCTGGCTCCTATTACACCAGTGGTATTGGTGATAACTGCGATGTCTTTAACGCTGGGGAATTCTTTGGCTCTGGTGAGGACAGGTTTTATGACAGTCTGGACGCTGGCGAACTGGATGACATTGAGGATGATTATGGCCTTGTCTTTGACAGTGATGGCCGTCTGGTCACTTACAGCAATGATGAGGTTATAACTGAGCAGTGTGACCGCTCAGAGGCTGATAACAGCAGGCTGATGCGCTGCCTGTCAGGTCGTGGCTTTGACTGGAGACGCGTAAGCCTGCATGGTTTTGGTCCTGAAGGCCCGCGCGTCAGAGTAAGAGCCTCAACCTCAGTTGAATCAATACTCTCAGGCTCTGCTGTTATCAGGGAGATCTTTGGCCGTGTGGTCATTAAGAACAGTTCTCATCTGAATTTCAGGCCAGGCGAGGATCTGTCAGGTGTGGATATTGAGATTCATGCCCTCAATATTGATCCTCTTTTCACCAGCTTTTCTGTTGAGCGTCGTCGCACTCGAGAGATATTGGGCCGCAATGCCATAGCTGACAGTGCCGCTCAGGCCCGTAAAGCCCTCAATCTGTCCAGTGCTGTGGAAAAGGAAAACCAGAAAGCCCTGCGTGAGGCCTGCTCAGATGAGTTCTTAAGAAACAGCCTTGAGGACATGATTACCCCTGAGCAGATGGAACTCAATGCCAAAAAGCCCCGCACCCGCAAGAGCAAGACAGAAAAAACAGCATCTGAGTCTTCAGTTGCCACGGCATCAGCAGGCAGGGGGCGCAAGAGCACCGCCACCACTGCCACCGCAGCTGAAGCAGCGGCAGGTGCCGGTGCCGTCGGTGCCAGTGCCGGAGGTAGTACTGAGGTCATAAGTGACGAAGCCGCTCCGGGCAAAGCCCGTCGTGGCCGTAAGCCAAAGGGGGCCAGTGCAGCCAGTGCAGCCAGTGCTGATACAGCAGCATCTTCAGCCAGTGCTGATGGTGACAGTACCGTATCGGATGTCGGCAACGATATGCCTGTTAAGGCCAGACGAGGTCGCAGGAAAAAGTCAGAGGCTGCTGATGCATCATCAGTATCAGGGGCAGCCACAGGATCCGGTATTGATGGCGATGCTGATAATAATGCTGATGCTTCAGGCCAGAGTGCGGTAAAGCGCACCCGTGGCCGCAAGAAGAAAGCTGACAGCGCTGCTGATGCTCAGGAGGCTGGTTCAACACCGGCTTGCAGAGGCAGGGGCAGACCAAAGGGCTCAACCAGAGCTGCTGCCGCAGGTACTACCCAGGGTACAACAAGGGCCGGGGCCAAAGGAAAGACCAAAGCCGGTGACGGTGGACAGGCTGTGCGCTCAGGTGGGCGCCGCAAGCTCAAGGACGAGGCTCTGGTAAAGGCCGATGCCATTGAAGAGCGGGCAAAGGCTCGCGACGAGCAGGTTCAGACTGATCCTGAGTATGCACGTGTCATACAGCGCCGCAGCGCTCTGGCCCGCCCTGAGGTCAGTCCTGAGGAGCTGGCTGCTGCCCTTGCAGATCCGACCTTATGCCCTGACTTTGAGATCACATCAGCTGATGAGTATGACGACTGCGTATAGCTGACAGCACAGCTGACAAAGGGCCGCTCTATACTTATGGCCTGCCAGTGCCATTACAGGCCATGAGCGGCCCGGAAAAGTGCTGCTTATCAGCTGTTTAACGGCCCTTAATACTGTCCACTGGCCATACATTGATCCTCCATCTGGTCTCCAGTGGACAGTCGGTGGCCATTAGAAAAAGCTCCACTTCTGGTGATGGGGGTTCCACCTGATATTGAGCCAAAGCTTAAACATGATCTGGAAGAGTATAAGAAGTGATGAGAAGTGATGAAAGGCACCCAGTACGGGTGCTTTTTTGTTTTAAGTAGAACTGTACTAAAAGAAAGACGTAATCCGGGCTTCTGTGGTACATGGCGCCATGGGAGCGGCTGTTGAAAGTATGGCGGGCATAGCCTAATGCGAGCGGCTGTTGAGAGTGGGCCGGACATGGCAGCATGGGGCGCGGACAGCCTGACAGCGCGGGCCTGGTCTGGCCCGGCCTGACCTTGACAGGACAGGGATTGAGCAAGGGGGCGTGACATCCTGACAGCACGGGCCTTGACTGGCCCTGGCGGGACTTATGGTGTGTGAGGTGGAGGCCATGGTTTTTATGGCTACAGGTGTTTGAGGGCTGCTGTGCAGGGGAGGGTTGCAAACAGGGAGCAAAAGCTTACATGAAATCCGCTCAGAGCGCATTATTAGCTCATATCCTGTGATTGCATTGACTGAGTCTGTCTCATCTTACGGGGCCACAGTTATGGCCCCTGCCGGGCAGATCTGCAGCAATGTGATGACAGGGGTAAACCGGCCCTGCCAGGTGGCTTTATGAGCCTTGCCTGGATCAACAGGGCTGCCTGCAAACATTACAGCCCCCTGGAGTATTGTATGCAAGTCAATAATACAGTTCTTGCTCATGTTGAATCATCTCAGGACAGCTGCTGGCACAGCTGTGAAGACACCATGTCAGCTCATGCTCATTTACCTGCCGAGGCTTATGGCCTCTGGTGCCAGAGTCGTCTGTCAGGTGAATCTCTGACCGCCCTTACTCTCGACCTGCCCCGCTGCTGCTCAACTGCCGGTATGGCTCTTAACTGTGCCAACAGCAGCCATGAATCATCAGGTACCCAGGTGCCAGCCAGGTCAGATAAGGATGTCCAGACTGCACAGTCGTACAGGGATGAAAGGGACGTCATGGCAGTCAGCTCCTGTATGGCTCAAATGTCCGGTCTGCAGAAGTTATGTGGTTCTGCGTCTGAACGCTCCTGTGCGTCTGACAGAGAAGACCGCGCAGCTGCTGCAGCTGCATCAGCTTCAGGTGAGGCTGCAGCGGCCACGGGCAATTTGTCCGGAGGATGTCACAGCAGTGGCACTGATTGTCCGGCTGAACATGAGGAGAGAGCTGTGAGTGTGTTATCTGATGGCCAAAACATCAAGAAAGACTGTGAGTCTTTGGAGGGCAAATGCACTCAGAGAAATGACAGTGCGGGCAGAGACGCAGGCACAGGCGTGGGCACGGGTAGCGGCACAGGAGCGGGCGCGGGGAGCGGCAGCTGTGCCGGAGCAGGGGATGGCCGTGTGTACGGGATTTGTGAGGCTGATCTTGATGCGATTATTGCCCTGTGGGAAAGTCAGGGCGGTGATGCTGACGTTGGCCAGAGCACGTTGCTGGTTGCCACATATGGCAATGACAGCTGCAGCAACTCTCAGAGCGCTGCGGCGGACATCGTGCTGCGCGGTGGCGGTGGCCGCAGGGCCTACAGTGATCTCATGGCCAGTGAGCGCAGAGCTGACCGCATATTGTCCGCGCGCTGTGTGCATCGTAACCTCAGAGACATCCTTGCACGCGCGGGCATGACCTCGCTGTATTAGCCAGTCTGCCGGCAGGTCCCTGTCAGGCACTGGAGGCCTGTCTGCCCATGTCAGGCACTGCGTCGCATTGTCTGGCATTGTCTGCCACTGTCAGTCAGGCAAGGTCTGTCTGTCTGGCAGTGAGAGGCGGGCAGCTGTGGCTTTAAAGGCCTGTCATGGTTACATGACAGGCCTTTTTTGCGGGCAAGGTTTGCGTAGGGATGGGGATATTAACAGGTGATGATACGTAATTGCAGCCGGGAGTATGAGAGCTGGACCTGCGTGGGGATGGTGCTCTGTATTTTGTCCATTATCTCGTGTGGCCCTTGGTCGGTACTGGGATCCTTGATGGCTATGGGGCCATGGGCGCCCGTATGGGCCTTACGGGGCTGCCCCTGGCCCTTTAAGTGCATGCTTTTTGGGGCCAGGTGTGAGCTGTGAGGTTTTTCCTGTGTGCTATCCCTGATATCATTATATGTTTAGACAGACAAAGCGCTCAGCGGTCTGTCCCAAGGCCCTTGTGGCACCAGGTTATTGTAAAAGTTTCTATATATAAAAATATTTAAAAACAACTATGAAAAATTTAATGAATCTCAACAGATACTTTATTCTCAAACCTTATTTTGAAATTTCCGTACATCCTGAGACTATCCGCTACCCGGTAGTAGCGGCGGCCGAAAGTGGCCTCAGGGGCGTGGACATACTGGTAGCCGGTAAAGATTTTAAAGATGTAGCATTTACCCGCATTGCCCTTACCAGAAGCACTGCGCTGAAAAATTCAGGAAGAAAAAAACTTGATACCTCTTTGATGCCCGGCAGCACCGCATCATTACTGCCTGACATAGGAGAAGAGTGTCGCAATATAGAATATCGTTATCTTCAGCTTGATCCGTCGGGCCTGTTTGGATTTCTGGTGCGCATGCTGCGCAAGGTCGACTCCCAGAGCATTCTGTGCGCTGAAGATGCCGATGAGCTTGAGGCTTTAAGCCTGTGGTGCCACATTCACAGTGTGGGCCGCGAAGAAAAGCTTACTGTTGATCTCACCGGTCTTTTTGATCGCGTTATTGATCTGACCACCCTGGCCAAGGGCGCTGTTTTTGCGCGCCGTGAGCTGGGCTGTGGTGACTGTTCCGTGGATCTTAACGCCACTGCTGTATCCCCTGTTTGTGCAGACGGCCAGACAGCAGAGACTGCATCTGGTGCTGCCACAACTGTATCTGATGAGTCTGAAGGCGCTGCAGCAGCCCAGGCTGGAGGCATGGATGCTGGCGTAGACGCCGATGCTGGCGCGGGCGCTGGCAAGAGCAAGGGAAGAAAGGGCAAGGCTAAATCAAAGACTGTAGCCAGGGCTGATGCTGAGGCTGAGGCAAAGTCTGCTGATGCATCAGCCGGTGCTGATGCCGGCGCGGGCTATGAAGCCGATGCAGGAGCTCAATCCGGTGCTGATGGAGCTGCCGCTGAGGGCAATGCTGAGAACCTCATCAGTGACTTTG
This sequence comes from Anaerobiospirillum sp. NML120511, assembly GCF_023050955.1. Taxonomy (NCBI): domain Bacteria; kingdom Pseudomonadati; phylum Pseudomonadota; class Gammaproteobacteria; order Aeromonadales; family Succinivibrionaceae; genus Anaerobiospirillum; species Anaerobiospirillum sp. NML120511. Next base: position 147,461 of record NZ_JALKIK010000001.1, on the reverse strand, counting down.
TCATTGAGACTGAGGATTTTGAGTTCGGCCGTCAGACCTTCTTTGACCTGTGCTCAGTGCTGGCCTTAATCGATGAGCCGGACTGGCTCAAAAACGGTGCCATTCAGGGCAGCACTGCTGTCATGGCTCTGTGGTTCCTGCGCCGCCTCAATGCAGAGCAGGATTCGCTGCTGGCGCTGATGGAGCTGCCTTTAACCGAGCGTTTAAACGATCGTGCCGCCTCTCATGGCCTTGCTCTGTGCATCAATGACAATGGTCTGGCACCAGTTCGTCTGGGCGCCTACATGCGCTCTTACAATTATGAGATTACCCGCTATCTCGATGACGAAGAGCTCTCAGGACGTATCAGTCAGTTCCGTTTTCTTGAGTCCCAGGATCTCGATCCTGCCGGACAGAGTGACCGTCCTTATTTTGAAGAAGTAACCCGTCTTATCAATCTGCGCGGTGGTGAGCTGCTGTTGCCTATGCGCGCTGCCGGTATGTTCCTGCGTTTCTGGGACATGCATGTTTATGAGCAGATTGCCATTGATGAAGCCAGCGGTCGCAGCTGGGACGGCACTGATCTGTATTTTGGCGAAAGACAGTATCTGGCCGAATGTGCCCTGCGCCGCAAGCAGCTGGCTCTGTTAAGCGCCCAGCTGCCAGAATCTCTTACCTCCTGCCTGCCTGAAGAACTGCGCTGTGATGAAGCTGAGCCGGTAAGCCCTGAAGATGAGGCTACCTGTAAGGCTCTCTTTACCTCAGTAGCTCCGCACAGTCTCTTTATTTACCGCAATGAAGCCCAGCTCAATCTGCTGCGCTATCAGTCTCATTACGAGAGCAATCTTGAATATGCCCGTGATCGTGCCCGTGCCAATATCAGACATTGCGGTGCGGCCTTTGCCTCACGCAATCTGGTAACCAGCTGGCGCCCTGTGGCAGACAGTCAGGGCATGTTCCCAGGCTATAACTTCCTGCACACCACAGGTGGTATTGTGCAGGCCAGTGAACCTGATTCCCAGTACGCCCTTAGCTTTACTGATGTTGGTCCTCTGTATCTTTCCTCTGCAGCCGCAGAGTCTGAAATCAGGGCACGCGCTGCCAGGGCTGATAATACAATGGCCCAGGATGTGGCCAGTGCTGTTGCTGATGCCATGGCTGATGCTGATGATATTGGACTTGGTGCCTCTGATGGTAAGGGCGCCCAGGACGGCGCTATCTGGAATTCACAGCTGCTTGGTGATGATATTGATCCTGAGGTGGCCGCCAGCCTGAACAGTCTGCACAGCGCTTCAGTCGATTCTGACGACGATCCTGTACTTCATGATTACATGCAGGACATGCTCCTTGATGTCGACGAAGTAGCCGGTGCCGGTCGTCAGCTGCCAGCCGATATCATTATTGAGGATAACTCTGACAATATGGATCGCCTTGACCTCGATGCCGAGGTCAACAGTGATCTGGCCACTGATCCTGAGGCTCAGGGCTATGCCCGTCAGCCAGGTGATGTAGATGCCGCTGCTGCAGCCCGTGCTGCTGCTGAAAGTGCGGCTGACAGGCACTCTGCAGGTGCTGTTGCTGGCACTGGCTCTGATCTTGATGAGGAGGTCGAGGAAGACGATCCTCTGGGCGATCTCATTGATGGCGCCATAGGCGTAATGGGCGGTGCCATGGGTGACGTATTTACCGGTGCGGCTGATGCCACCGGTCACGCCTCCCTTGCCGTAGCCATGACTGAGAGCTCACAGGTCACTGCCGCTGCCGCTCAGGAGTCAGAAGGCAGCAGCCAGAAGGCCCCAACCTCAGCTGACGGAGCTGTGGTCGACATGTCTGACCCTGTCAGCATGGGCGGTGCTATTGGCATTATGGGCGGCGCCATTGGTGATTTCTGCGTAAGCACAGCTGATGCCATGGGCGATGGTTCTTCCCAGGGCAGCGTCGAGGGCGCGCAAGCAGGCATGCAGCCGGGCATGCAGCCGGAGCTGGATACTGGCATGCAGGCAGGTGACTCAGGTGAGCCTTACCAGGGAAGTCTTTTTGACAGCCCTGAGGATATGGCTGCTCAGGCTTCGCTGCTTGCTGATGCCTCAGCTGCCGATCCGGGCATGGCTGATGACCTTGAAGATTTTAATGATGATATTGATGAGGATCTGTCAGATGAGGATCTGGCCGCCTCTCTGGTCATACCTGATGACATGGAGGCTGCCGCAGCAGCTGCCGTCAAGTCAGCTTCAGGACTCGATGAGCTTGAGGAAGTTGATGCCGCAATAGTTGACGGTATTGATACCGGTATACGTTCTGACTCCATGGGAGCTGCTGAGCATGGTGCTGCTCTTACCTCTGGTATGGCAGGGGACATGGTAGCCAGCGCCATGGATCGTCAGCTTGCTGATGGCGATCTGGCCGACAGCATTGTTGCCGGTGATCTTGATGATCACTCCGGCATCTCCTTCAGTCTTGCTGATGGTGCCATTGCCGCCGGTGTTGGTATCGACGGCTTTGAAGATACCGGCATGGCTGCAGCAGGTATTTATGAATATTCAGTAAGTCCGGCCGCCCGATCCCGTCGTGACCAGTCTGCTCAGCTCCAGGACCAGACCCTTGCTGATACCATGGCAGCATCAGCTGTCGTTGATACCGGCTCTGCACGTGCTGATGGTGTTGAGGATCAGGTATTTGATGAGGCCGGCGCTGTCTTTGATACACCGCTGCCAGATGACGGATTTGATGCTGACGAGCTCGATGCCGGTGCTTATGGCACTGACGGCATGAAGGATCGCGTAGTGCATGAGGCCATAATCGCTGAGCTTGATGATGCCCAGAGTGCTGCTGATGCCTATGCATCTGAGGGCTATGCAGATGAGCCTTATGCGGCTGATGATTATCAGGACGAGGCCGGTGAGGCAGGCGCTTATGAGGCCGGTTCTTATCAGGACAATGCCGGTGAGGCAGGCGCTTATGAGGCCGGTTCTTATCAGGGCGATGCCGGTGAGGCAGGCGCTTATGAGGATCGTTCTTATCAGGGTGATACCGGTGAGACTGTGGCCTGTGAGGCCGGCTCTTATGGAGATGAGGCTTATGCTGAGCAGCCTTATGGTTCACAGTCAGACGAGCCTGAGCTTTACGAGGCTGAGCCTGTTGAGGCCGAGATGATTGAGCTGGACAGCATTGATGTCAACGGCTATCGCGAGGTGCCGCTGCATGTAACTGTCCGACATGATGAGACCCGCTCCTTTGAAGCTGGCGATGCTGACTCTCTTGATGATGCCTACTCCCGTGCCGTGGCTGCAGCAGCTGCTGCTGGCGATATGGTCTCAGGTGGCAGCGGCATGGGCGGCTATGCGGCTTTCAAGGGCATGGTGGCCCGTGGCATTATTTTCTGGCGTATGCCTCTGGAGCGCCGTATCAGTGGCAGCTGGATGCGTGAGCCTCTTAGCGATTTCTACCGCTCGGTACGCTTTGCTCTTAACCGCTATCAGGATTCCTATCCTTACTTCTTCAATTCCGGCCGCTCCAGTGAGCAGCTGGCTTCTGCCTTCCTGCAGCGCTTCTTCATGGATGGTCAAAATACTCCACTGCGCTGCTTTATCAGCAACATCACCCTTGATAATACTGTGGAAAGCCGTTTCTACCTTTCCATCCGTATTCCTCTGCATCCTTTCTTTGACAGGGTGGATGAAGGCGCAGCTCTGTGCGTGGTTGGCTCATGCCCTCTGGACAAGAGCTCACCTGTGTTCCTGCCAGGCCGTGCTTCCATCAGCTTTGGTGGCGATGATCGCGCCGACTGGGAGCTTGAGTGCTTTATCAGATTTACCCTGCTTGCTCAGGGCTGCGCACCTCAGGGTGATCTGCCAGATGTAAGCCTGGAGCCTTTTGAAGAGGCTCTGGCGGCCACCCCTGATCTGGCCAATCCGCCACGCAGACGCAACAGAGGCGGTGCTGCCGGTGCCAGCGCCTCCGGTCGCGCACTGGTCATTTCCGCAGGCCTTGCTGATGCTGCCGGGGCTGCAGGAGCTGCAGGCTCAGCAGCAGCTGCTGGCACAGCAGGGGCTGAGGCCGCCAGCGTTGCCGTGGACAGTGCTACTGATAAGGGCTCTGATGTCTCAGGTACTGGCAGGATGGGCAATGTGCTGGCTGCCGCCTGCATGCGCGTTATTCCTCCATTTGCCGCCCATACCGCCCGTCGTCTGCGCGACTGGGAGGACTTCCTTTACTTCAAGGAGGCCCTGGTAAAGCACCGCTCTCAGGGTCTGCGCTATTTCAGCTGGTCCTACAACGAAGACAGCGGCTGCCTTGAGTTCCTGGTAGCTGCCAGTGATAACGATGATCTGCGCAGCACCATACGCTCTTTCCGCCGCCAGAATCTGCATGCCTACAATCTCAGATCTTCGGCTGATCCTTATGTTTTCCGTCTGCCACCTCAGTTAAATGATCGCCAGAGCTTCAGCGTCGAAATCGATTTTGATGACATTGGACAGATTAACTCCAGTGCCACTGAGATCATCTCCGAGAGCAGTGCTCATGCTTTCATGATGGAGCAGTGCCAGTCTCTGCGCGAGCGCATGGCCCGTCGTATTGAGGATGAAAACCGCCGTATCAGCCGCCGCCGTGGCGACAAGGATGCCGATGAGAGCATATCCTCTCTTGATCCGCACAGCGCCGTTTTTGCCCTGGTAAGCGTGGAGCTTTCAGAAGAGCTCAGTTATGCCATTGGGCGCCTTAGTGCCCTTAACTCAAAAGGCGCAGCTTCAAAGTCTGGCAAGGCAGACAGGAGCGGCAGTGCCTCTCAGGCCGGAGGTGAGGGCGGTGCAGCTGATGCCGATGCCGCCATCAGTGCCGGTATTGCCAGTGTGCTCAGGGATCTGCCAAAGGAGGGCTTCCTTGCTCTGTCCATTGTAGGCGACCTTGCCCTGATAGCCCGTCACCGCTCAGCCGTGCGCTCCCTTAAGACCAATGAGGGCTGTTATGCCCCTTATCTGTCAAGCTATCTGTTTGACATCAAGGGTGCCCATCAGCCTGAGGTTATTGAGCCGGTAACCAGGTGGTTTAATACCGAGCTTAACAACAATCAGAAGCTGGCCGTGCGCAAGATGCTGGCCGCACCTAATATCTGTCTGATTCAGGGCCCACCAGGCACTGGCAAGACCACGGTTATTGCCGAGGCCTGTGCCCAGTTTGCCCGTCGCAATCAGCGTGTGCTGCTGGCCTCCCAGTCCCATGACGCTCTTGATAATGCCCTTGCGCGCCTTGAAAACCATCCGCATCTGCGCGCCCTGCGTCTTGCCGGCAATATCAAGCGCATTACTCCATCAGGCCGTGAGTTTACCGGTCCTGAGGTTCTGGTGCGCCAGTACCGTGCGCTTGCCGATCATGCCGGTCAGCTTTGCGATGAGAACTCCTCACTGCGTCAGTCACTGAGTGCTGCTGCCGCCATGATGTTAAGCCGCGAGGCTGACCGTCTGCGTGGCGGTCAGGGCGCTGACTTATCTGGCTGTGTCGTTCTGGAAAACTATGCCTCAGATCAGAGCTACCACAGCTATGGAAGCACTAATCTGCCTCTGCTGGATATCAAATATGAGATCTTCGGCGGCAGTGAAGAGGAAATGATTTCCTGGTATGACTGCATTGACGAGGATGTGGTCTCTTCCTTTGAGTTTGCCCAGTTTGACGACTATTCAGATGAGTTTGGCAATGATGACAAGGGTTCTGCTCAAGAGGCCGTAGCCGCCGAACTGGCTGAGCGTGCTCAGCAGGCTCAGCGTGCTGTGCTGCCAAAGACTCAGGACGAGCGTTCTGCTGAGGCCGAAGCTGTTTACGAATATGCTCAGGGCCTTGCCAAGCTCTTTGAGGATGACAGCGATCCTTATGCCCTTGATGAAAGTGCTCATACCATTGCTCAGCTTCTGGACACTGACAGCATTGATGAGGATCAAGAGAGCGATCCTCTCAATCACAATACCATTGCCCCTGAGGACGATGATAATGCAGCCGCTGCCCGTGTCGATGAAATCGAGCAGGATCTGCAGGATGTAGTTGATCGTCTTGCTGCCAGCAGCATGCCGGCTCTGATTGCCATGTGTGAGCGTATTGATGCTGACAGCAACAGTCAGGGCGCTGCCCGTGCCGAGCTTGAAAGCATGGGTGTGGATTTCAGTACCAGCACAACAGTTGAAGGCAAGTCTTACGACTTTGTCGATTCAGTCTATTCCTGTCTTAAGAAGCACTGCCGTCTTCGTCTTCCAGGCCTTGAGCAGGCTGTAGCTGAAGCCGATGAGATTTCAGCCATTCTTCATCAGACCGATCCTTTCTCCGATGGCGGTTTTGATCTGGCCTTACGTATTGTCATGCTGGGCATGACAGGCTATGGCATGCCTCTGGTTACCAGCGAAATGCTGGGATTTACCCAGCAGCTGGAAAAGGCTGCTGTGGCTGACATGCGCCGTCTTACCGTAGCTGATCAGCTGCCATTGCTGACCGGCTGTCGCAATATCACTACTGCTCTTAATGAAGTGCCTTCCTTTGCTCAAAAGGAAATTGCTGAACTGAACACAGACCTTGAGCATGCTACCCCTGATCTGACTGGTCTTAAGCGTCCTGTCGGCCGACTGTCTGCACGTCTGCGCCGCCTGGTGCTCAAGGCAGTGAGAATAGGACCTCTGGCCCGTGCCTTAAATACCAGCGGCTGCAGCTCCTTTGAGGCTGCAGATGAACTCAGACAATCCCTTGAGAATGTGGTTGGCCGCCTTGATCTGGCTCTTGAACATGCCGGCAGCTGGCTTGAAGAGCTGGCCCGTCCATGTGAGCTGATAAGCGCCATGGACAGCGCCGTGCTGTCCATGGGACCTGGCTTTACCGGCAGTGCTCTGCGTCCAGAGGGCGATGCTGTCCATGTCTCAAGCATCAGTGCTGATACCGACATTCATGCCGTTGCTGCCAGTGCCAGTATGGCCGCCAGTGACCTTGCTCATGGCGCCAGCCTTATGGCCGGCACCACTGCAGCTGCCGGCTCTGCAGGCAGGGCTGCCGCCTCAGCCGCTGCAGCTGCCGACACTGCTGCATCAGGTGCCGCCACAGCCAGTGCAGCTGATGCCGCTGATGCCGCTGATGCATCAGGTGCCGGCGCAGCCGGTGCAGGTGCCGGTGCCGGGTCCGGACAGCTCAGTGAGGGCGTGGACGAGGCCATGCAGCAGCTTGGTGACTTCTATCCTTTTGGCAACGACTTTGTTGCCGCCTTTGACCGCTATATTGCCTCAGTGCGCTCAGAGAGCTTTGAGGACAGGATGGAAGGTCTTTTCGCCTTCGTTGAGGCAGTAAAGGCTATCCCTGATTTTGAGCGCCGCAGAGAATATTTCCGCTCTGTGCGTGGCGAGACTGACAGCGTCGATTATCAGAGCATGATTAAGAGCCTGATGGAGCACATCAAACAGGTACGTGCCAGCGTAGTTGACATGATTGCTCTGCTTGACAGTGACAGCAAAGAGGCCGATCTGTCAGCTCTGTCTGCCATGGGCATTGCTCAGAGAGATCTGCGTGATGCTGCTGCATCTGCAGACTATGAGGAACTTTTCGATGAGGATGATCTCAATGAGCTCAGACTGATCTTCAAGTCCCTTGTTCATAATCCGGCAGTCACGCTCAGGGACACTGAAGATGCACAGATCAGTGACAAAGAACTGATCCTTTTGAAGGATATGCAGTTTTATATCGAGCATTCGGAGATCACCAAAGCCGAAAGGCTCAACTGTGCCAGGCGCCTTGCCAGAGAGCTCATGGAGCGTGAAGGCATTGAAATGGATGATAAGCTGGTTGATGACGTGCTTGAGGAAGTCAACTATGTTTCACAAAAGCATCCTGCAGTTGCCCGTGCTCTTGGCAAGTCAGTAATCTCCGCAGCAAAGAATGAGACTGTACAGCAGCCTGCATCTGCATCTGAGGCTGCTGCAGCTGCCTCCGGTGCCAAATCTGCCTCCGGTGCCAAATCTGCCTCCATTGCCAGTGCGTCAGCCGGGACTGCTGCTGCAGCCGATGCGGCAGCCGCTGCGGCAGTGTCTGCCGGCGCAGGTACAGATGCTGGCAAGACCGCCAGGGCTGGATCCGTGGCCTCAGCTGCCACCTCATGGGTCGGAGCTTCAGCTGATTGTGTAGAAAAAAGACAGAAGGAAATTCTGAGCCAGCTTGATGAGATCATTGACTGGATTGTAGACAATGCTCAGCCAATGATGAAGCTTCAGAATGCTGAGGAGCGCGCTTACAAAGCCGCAGATGCTCTTGCCAGCCGTAAAACTCCTGCAACACTGATGAACACCCATGCAGAGGCATGCTTCCGTGCCCAGGTGGAGTTCGATACTGTTGAGCCATTTGCCTTCATGGTTAAAAACATATGCTCAATGGCATCGATCATGGCATCTGATCTGTCTTCACTGTCCGGAACCAACAGGATTGGTCCGCGCATGCTCTCTACAGTAAATGAAAGCGATGAGCTGCAGAGGATTTTTCATTGCGTCAACATGGAGTGGAATTCCAGGGATGCCGGCATTGTAGAAAAACTTGCGGGTCTGTCCCGTAAGCTTGAAGAGGTGCGCAAAAAAATCAGAGAGCTTGTCAGCTCAACTGACTTCAAGATTGGGGAGCTGTCCATGATGGATCCCGAGCTCGTCAGAGAGTTTTGCCAGACCTTCATGTCAGCCCGCAACTTCCTGTGCTTTAGTCCGTTGATTGCATTTGATCCGGATAATTACGAGGAACGCTTCAATAAAGTTTTAGATATTTATGACAAAGTTGCCAGGTCTTTTGAAGAAGGCGACATCCCTACAAAGCTCATGGGTTTCTATATTCCTGATGAGTTTGATATTCAGGCAGTTACCAGTGCCATCACAGGTACCATACTCAATATGGTCAGTCACGAGGAGTCAACTGGTTTTGAAGCCTTAAACCTGCTGCGCACTTTAAGTCATATCAGTTCTCTTGACGATGCTGGCATATTCAAGGTTGATTACAACGCCGAGAAAAGCTCCAGTGGGGATGATAATGAGTCTTATCTTCATTATCAGTCTGTCACCATGGTCGATGCCCGTGACAACAGAGATGGTGTTTTCAGGCAGCGTCATGCGGTAATCAAGAAGCTGGTACGCAAGAGCCTGGTAGACATGCTCAAGAATACAGCTGTTTTCAACAACTGGCTGCTTGAGCCTGTATGCCCTGAATATGACCTGAGCAGTGACAACAGTGCTCAGCTCTTTAATGTCATCAGCATCATGAGTTCCTTTACTCAGCTGATGTCAGTAATGTTCAGGTTCTGCTTTGAAATGAACAGGTACGATGAATCAAAGAAGCAGGACCAGGATATTGAGCTCAATTTAAGCCAGTCTGACGCAGAACTCATGGATCGCCTTGCGGTCCGTGCCGAACAGCTGCGCGTGCTTATTGACTCCTGTGCCGGTGCTGATGATTTGATTATGCGTCCTGAGGACTCTTCAGAGGACCTGGCTGACAAGGCTCAGAGTCAGCCGGCAAAGAGCGGACGTTTAAGACGTGGTGCCCGTAAGAACAAGGCCAAAATCGAGGCTGAAAATGCCCGTGCTCAGGCTCAGCGTCAGGAAGATATTAAAAAGCAGCAGGAGAGAATTAAAAAGGCTCTTGATTATGCTGCTGAGCACCGTGGCTGTACTGCCATTTTTGCTCCTGTGGGCAAAATTTCACAGTCGGCTGACGGCCTTGTCTCCACAGCGCACAATTTTGCTGTATTTGAGAGCAAACTGGATGCTCTCTTTGGTCCTCTGGATGACGATCTCAGACAGGCTGCTCTCGAGCAGACCCGTGGTTCTCTTACAAGAGACCTCAGTTCAGAGCTCAGCGATGTAGACAAAGGTCTTATTAAATCATTTGTAAAGCACTTTAACGCTAATATCGAGAATGACTCGATGCACTGCAATATGAGCTTTACAGGTACCCGTCTTGGTGACGTCCATGATCTCTATGTGAGCGGATTGATGCACCAGGAGTTTGTCAGAAGAAGTGGAACCGTTCTGGCTGCCGGTTCTTTTGTACCAACGGCTATGAGCGCTGAGGCCAGGGCCGCTGCCGGCATAGACCTGTCGGCAGTCAGTGAGGAGGCAAGAGCAAAGGCCTGGGCAGAGCATAAGGCCAGAATCAGTGACCTTGAGGAGGTCGTTAAATCTACCGTTTCAGCTTCTTTTGCAGCTTACAGCGCAGAAGATGCAACCCAGGAGGATAAAAAGGCTGCTTATGCTGCTGTTAATGCTGCAAATCAGGAACTTGAGTATGCGGAGTCCAGGATAACAGTAAAACTTACCCGTGCCGATCTGTGTGCTGTTTATGCCCGTATTGTGGCAATTATGATCTCATTGAGAGCAAAGGCAGCCGGCAGTTCCGATCTTGATCTGTCATGCCTTGCCTTATATCCAATGGCAACTGGTCACCGTATTGCCGCCTGCTGTGATTTGAGCAAGCTCAGGGGGCTGTACAGGGATATTTGCGAACTGCGTCCGCTGTTCCGCAGCAAGTTTGGCGAGTTCATTAACAAGAACATCAAGACCTATAACGATTTGACCACTGATGCCAGAAATCAGAAGGTTGAAAATCAGGGCACCACGGAGCTCGTAAGAGGTCCAAAGGGACCTATGGAGTTTATTGACACCGGCTGTAACTACTTTAATACCATGGCCGAGTGTCACGAAATTCTCGAGAAGGCAGTAGATTTTGGTAATACTGTTGCCGGAGAGGAGTTCTTCACTCTGGGCTCGATAATGGCTGATGTGGATCTGAATGTCCGCCGTACCTTAAATGCCGGTCATCCTGTTCTTGAGGGCACTATGGATGAGGATCTGGAAGACCTTATCCCTCGCGATACTCACAGTAAAGGTCTGAGTCTGCTCAGTCCTCCTGAAAAGCCTGAATATCTGTTACTGCCATACTCCATGCTGGAAGTTGCAGATGATCCTGATCACAGGGAGGAAGTTAAAGCTCAGCTGGAAAAGAGCAGGAAGCAGTTTACGTCAAGATACTCCAATGCTTTTGACAGCAGCATGAAGTATCTGTATGACAAATACAAAGACTTTTATAAAGTAGCTTTGCTGTCCCGTACCATTGTTAATGACATGAGGAGGATTACCGAAGAGGATCTTCTGCCTGAGGTCTATCATCACCTCATGAAACTCTCATGGGCAGACAATGTGCGTCTTGCCTCTGCCCGTGTTGAGCTTTGCCCTTGTCAGGAAACAATTGAAATGTTCTGGGCCTGTGTCTGTACAGAGCCTGGTGAGCTTGAATTCAGATTTGATGATGCTGCTGCTCTGGCTGAGAAGTATGGCATGCCTCAGGGTATTTACAGATTCTTCCAGATTCTCAAAAAGCATGAGTTTGAAACTCTGCCTGATGTAGAGCAGGTTTCATCCTCAGGTCTGATTCCATTACAGGTAGGTCATAACGGTGTTATGGCCAGCATGACCAATCTGCTGGCTGAGCTTCTTGAGTCAGGCTATCCTGAAAACAGGCTTTCATCTCAGAACCTGAAGTTCATCAAGAAATTTGCCGATGATTTCATTGACAGATTTAAGGAAGGCAATTACAGCAATCCTTTCACTAACAAGATAGATCCGCGCCGTCTGCTCAAGGCACTTGCAAATCGCCCTCAGATGCTCAAGATGCTGAAGATCGATCTGTCCGAAGTTGACCTTGATACCGATTACAGGAAACTGGCCCCGGATGCAGATGTAAAAGATGCCAGCGGGGAAGACCACAAGCAAGAGCACGAGCAAGGCCACGAGCAAGGCCACGAGCAAGGCTCTGCCGGTGCCTCCGGATCAGATGCTGCCGCATCAGATGCTGTTGCATCAGATGCTGCCGCATCAGACAGCTCAAAGGACAGCTCCGCCGGCACTGACCAGCAGTCAGCTGACTCTGCCTCTGCCTCTGAAGCTGCTGATGAGGCCTCTGGCTTCGAGGCTGGCGCTGAGGGTAACAGTCATGATGCAGGCGGAACAGCCAGTTATGAGACTGAAAGCAAGTCTGCAGCTTCTGATAATGCTTCACAAAACATTACAGATAAGCATGCTGCTCATGATGATGAAGAGGCACAGTCTGAGCTGGTTACTGATGTTGCCAGTGGTGACATTGAGCCATCTGTTCAGGCCGATGCTGCCATTCAGGTAGATGCTGCTATTCAGGCCGATGCCGGAGTTGCGGCCGATGCTGGCCTTGAGTCCGAGGTCAGGGGTGAAGACTCTGTCGATGGTGATGACGTGGCCTGTGCAGAGGATGAATCCTGTTGTGGTGCTCTGTCTTCATATAGCTTTAGTGAAGAACAAATCCTCAATGGTACTGTGCAGGTGGTACCTCATGAGCGCTTTGTAGCTTATATGACCCTCAAGGAGGCACTCGAGTACGACGATCTCTATATACATGCAGATGACGATTACATAAATGACATTTGCATTTACGAGGATCTGGCTGTAGAGCTTGGATTTAATATTACTTTTAAAGAAAGTATTGCCTCGGTAACCAGGGTTGAGAGTCTGATAGCAGAACTTGGCGATGAGGACAGGTCTCACTTTGCCTATGCCATGTCACTGCTGGGCCGAACTCTTATCAGCCACATGCAGACTTCTCTGCAGCAGATAAGCGAGCGTCTGAGTGGTGTTGAGGAAGGTATCAGGGAGCTGGGCAGCAGTCTGCTTACTGTATGCAATGATGTTATTACCGGTTACAGCGGTAACGCTGCCAGCCGTATTCTTTCCATGAGACGCTGCGGCTTTATTTCCGAGCTGGTGCGCAGCACTGAGCAGTTCTTCTTCTCAGGTATGACTATGAAGGATGAAATTCCTTCACTGGCTCCTGCCCTTGAGCTGGCCCGCCGTCGAGTGCAGGCCTGTGATTGCGCTCAGCCGCTGCCACTTTCTGCCCATGAGCAGGCTGTTGCTAAACGTGCCGCTGCTGCTGCAGCTGAGCAGGCCCGTCGCAGGTCTTCAGCAGGTCTTGCCTTTGCCGGTGCAGCTGCATCTGCAGCTGGTAAGGGCGTCAGGGGCGGTGGCGTAATGGCAGCCGGTTATGCTGCTGGTAAGGCAGCTGCCACACTGGCAGCTGAAACCTCACCTGAGGCACTGCGTCTGGTGGCAAGTGATGGCTTTGGTGCTCTGGCATCAGAGTGGGCAGATATCCTTGGTAATGCCGACGGTCATGCCCGCCGTGACTGGGATGAGGTCGAAGCAGCCTATATTCAGAGCTGTAATGTGGTCGCAGTTTCCTGTAATGAAAACGAACGTACCCTGGCTGCTCACGATTTTGATGCTTTTGACGTGGTCATTATTGACGAGGTTTCCAAGGCCACTCCTCTGGAGCTGCTGCTGCCTTTAATGCGCGCTCCAAAGGCCGTGCTGGTAGGTGACCACCGTCAGCTGCCTCCTATTTTCAATGAGCGTGACGGCATGACCTTTGAAGATGAGGTCGACCGTCTTGAAAATGCCCGTAATAATGCCAGTGCCGGTATTGCTGGCGAAGATGAGGAGGGTGCATTTGATGAGTCTGTAGCCCAGCTGACCCGCTCGAACTTTGAGCGTTATGAAAACATGGTCACTGCCTCCCTGTTCAAGGAACTCTTTGAGCAGGCTCCGGAGAGCTTAAGACAGCGTCTTGACATGCAGTTCCGCATGCATCCTGAGATCATGCGTCTCGTTAACTTCTTCTATGACGAGAGTCTGCACTGCGGTAACCCTGAGCGTGATCGTTCTCATCCTGTAGTACTTCAGGATGAGGCCGGCCATACTCTTATTGGCCCTGATGATCACATTCTGTGGGTGGATACTACCCTTAATGAACAGGGTAAAGCCTATACCATTGAAAGTAACCGCAACGTCAACTATGTCGAGGCTCATCTGATTGCCAAGACCCTGATTGAGATGGAGCATATCTGCACTGCTGCCGGTTATGGTCCGGGCAGAAAGCTGCAGGTAGGTGTGGTTTCCTTCTACCAGCCTCAGTGCCGTGCCATTCGTGAGCAGATAACTGCCATGGTGGGACGCAACAGCAACTGGTTTGATGCCCTTGATGTGGAGATCAATACCGTTATCCGCTATCAGGGTAAGGAAAAGCCGGTAGTAATACTGTCGCTGGTCAAGAATAATGGCGGTCCTTTCAACCAGCACTTCCCGGCAGGAAGAGCCAATGTGTCACGCTTTGAGTTCATCAACGTGGCCATGAGCCGTGCTCAGAATCTGCTGATGGTCTTTGGTGCCCGCAATATGTACAACAACCGTGATGTACGTATGCCTGCCATGGATCGCAAGGGTACTGAAACCCGTCAGGTCTACCGCGCCATGTTTGACTATCTGGAGCTCAATTCCAGCTCCGGCCGCATGACTACCGCTCCGGCTTTCACCACAGTGCTGGGCACTGCCAATGAAATTGCCCGTGAGAACAATGTTACTGCCGCCTCCCGTCATGGTGGTCACCAGACCTTTTACGCCGACGCAGAAAGCAGGAACAGACGCCGTGCATCGGGCTCACACAGGAATGGTGCTGAGCAGGCACACAAGGTCAATGAGGTCACACAGGTGCCTTCAGTATGGGAAGAGCATGCCCGTCTTGAGCAAAGTGATCAGATCAACACCCATGAGAGCATGGATGACTCATCTGTACTGAAGAGTGACCAGTATGCCCAGTCCCAGGATCGCCGCTCCGACCGTGCGGGCTCTTATGGCCAGGATCGTTATGACAACAGTGCCCAGTGGCGCAGTGCCAACGCCTTTGCCTCATCATCGGATGAAGACCGTGCTGCACCGTCAGCTGATGCCACTGACAGGACTGATGCTGGCAGCTCACGTAATGCCAGCTCAGGTGTATGGCAGCGTTCTGCCAGGAGCAGTACTGAAAGCTCAGGTGGCTGGAATCGTGGCAGCACAGGCGGCGGCAGCTCTGCCTCAGGATACACTGCCGGTGGCAGCTCTGCCGCTGGCAGCAGGACTGGTGGATACACTGCCGCTGGCAGCAGGACTGGTGGATACTCTGCCGGTGGCTCCAGCAACGGATCCAGTGGTGGCTGGAGCAGTGGTACAGGCGGCAAGGGTGTCTGGAACAGTAGCAACAGTACCAATGGTGTCTGGAACAGCGGCAACAGCAGCAATGGCGGCTGGAGCAGCGGCAACAGCAGCAATGGCGGCTGGAGCAGTGGCAACAGCAGCAACAGCAGCTGGAGCAGCGGCAACAACAGTGGTGGCTGGGGCAATGCAAGCTGGAAGCGCAACAGCTGGGGCAATACTGGCTGGAAGCGCAAAAACAGCAATGCTGGCGGCTGGAACAGCAACAGTAACAGCACTGGCAGTGGCTTCAATGGCAACAGTAATGGTGCCGGACCGGGCGGTGGCTGGAACAGCAGTTCCCGCAACTCCTGGCAGGATAACCGCAGCAGTCGCAGTGAGGGCTATAACAGCTCAGGCTTTGGACGTTCGTCAGATTCAGGAGATTACCGCTCTGGTCGCGACAATGAGACCAGGGGATGGAATAACTCCGATGAGCTGGTTTACAGCAGCGGCAATGTAGAGCAAAGCTCACTTGCAAGTCAGCTGGCCTCAATGCTTAACACCTCGCTAAAACCTGATCTGCCTCCGGCTGTCAGGGGTGACGAGGACACGGACTCCGACGTCTCAAATGACAGGGACGTCATTGGCGGAGATTCCAGCGCAAGAGCTGACGCAGCAGGCTCCAGTGCCAGAGCAGGCGCCGGATCATCAGCCACTAAGGCATCAGCCACCAGGGCAGATGGGGCGCAGAGCTCTGGAGCTGGCAGCGCAGCTGACAGTGATGACAGTTCAGGTGCTGACACTTCAGGTGCTGACAGGGGCTCAACATCGGGCAATCTGCCTGATGCACCGGAGCTGATTCCTCCTGTTGCTGAGGACATGAGTTCTCAAAGTGACAGCGTTGATGAGGCAGATGGTGATGATGGCGAGTCCTTTGCGGCCCTGCTTGCCAGCGAGGGCTTTGGACAGATCAGAAAGCAGCCACAGGAGCGTTCATCCGCCACTGTCTACAGCACGGGCAAAAAGGCCACGGCTGCAAAGGGGGTGGCTGCCTCAAAGGCCGGTGCCGGCTCAAAGGCCGCAGCTGCCTCTAAGGACGCAGCTGCCTCTAAGGGCGGGGCTGGGGCACAATCCGGGACAGCAGCAAAAGCTGCCCGGTCAGAAAGTGGCAGCACCGGAAATTCCGGAAGCTCCAAAGGGGTCAGCGCAGCTTCTTTAGCAAGCCTGGCAGAACATTTTGGCGGCGGCAAAAAGGGCCGCAAGTAACAGGAGAAGGTAAACGTGAGTACTGTAAGTCTTGTCAAGGCTCAGCTTTGCTGTCCGCTCAATCCGTTACGTGTCTCCTATTACTATCGTGAGGTACGTTACGCCACCGTTTTTGATGAGCTGCTCTTAAGCCTGCCACTGCGTCACCATGATCTGGGCAATGCTTCGCTCAGTGCCATATGCGAGGTCTTTAAAATTGAGCCCATCTTCATTCGCAGCTCTTTGAGCGCCCTGCTCTCTGCCGGCCTGCTGACCATTGACGACAGGGGCACAGCTGCTGCAGGCAGCAGCCGCTCTGCTGGCAGTGCAGCTGCCAGTGAGGCTGGAAGTGGCGGCACTGACGGCAGTGGCGTCAGTGATGATGACGGGCGCCGTGATCTGGAGGCCGGAGAAGGATCTGCTGTTAATGCTGCAGCTCTTGATCTGCAGGCCATTACCGTGGGCAGTCTGAGCATTACCCCTAAGGGCCAGGATTTCTTTAAGGACAAGCTGGTTCCGGGCATGCTTACCCGTGCTGATAATACTTTCTTCTATCATCCGCTTGAGGATGATCTGTGTTCGCACAATGTCACCATGGCGCTGTTGCAGCGTGCTGCTGCTCATGCAGACAGCGTGACCGCCGCCCGTATGGCTCAGTTTGCTCAGCCAGGCTCCGTCGGTGACGGTCTGGCCGTAGTGAACTGGTATGGCCTTGCCCGCGCTCTTTCTTTTAATGACGGTGAAGATGAAGGCCACGGTTCGGGCAGAGACGAGGATGGCGGGAGCAAAAACAGCTCTCTGCCTGCATGGGAGAGTAATGCTGCTTCTTCATGGGCCCGTGGTGAGGCTGCACTTCCTGAAGATGAGGACAGTGCTGAAGATGAGCCTGAGATAATTGCCGATCAGGCCTCTTATGCAGAGCAGGCCCGTACTCTGTTAGATGACAAGGGACAGGAGGCGCTGCGCAATCTGGTAATGCCAGGCGACAGACGTCTTAAGGAACTTGGCCATCACGAACTGCCACATATGGAGTGGTTTACTGACAGTGTCATGCTGGAAAATGACGGCATTAAGTGCAGCGTGCAAAATGATATCAGGGTTGAGCCTCAGATCATGTCTTTCGAGCTTTCACTTGATCAGGACAACAGACTGAGTGTAGTCAGCACCGATCCTGATCTCAGTGCCTGGCTTGAACGCACTGACAGCAGCACTGTATTCAGCCTGATTACCCGTCCACTGATGCAGCGTATGGTGCCGGACGCCATGGTGGCTGTTCCGGCATCATCAAGTGCACGACAGAGCAAAAACATAGCCCGTGATATGGAGAGATTTGAGGCTCTGGCTGCAAGGGTACGCAAAGGCGGTAAGACAACTCCGGCTGATATCAGCTTCTTTACCCGCAAATATGATCTGAAAACCGCTCAGGTAAAGGATCTCTTCCGTCTGCCAGATCCTGTCGACGGTCTGCGCCAGCTCATTATGGGACATAAAACCTCTGCCCTGTCGCGAGTACTTGCAGGCCGTAAGGCTGTAATCAGTCTGCCGTCTCAAAGCACTCAGGTAATGATTGCCCGCAAGAAGGTGACCCCGCGTTCAGCTGAAGTCTGTGAGGGAGAGGAGCGTGCTGTTCCTGCCAGCCTCAGTGAAATCGAAGCTGCAGCCGGATCGCTGTGTATTGTGATTGACAATACAGTTAAAGAGGCCTGTGTGGACAGCTCTCTGGTAATGCATCTGCCCAACAGTGCCCTGTCTTTGCCCGGCAATGACACTCAGGTGCTTTATACCGGACTTGAAAGCTCTGATTACTGTGCTCTGGTCAGCAGCTCAATACAGGCCATTATGGGCGACGACTGCATCAATCTTCCCATGGTTGAGGCCGTGATCCACAAGGGTCCGTCCTTAAGTTCCATGGCTCCATTTGACCGCCCTGGTCCTGCTGTTGTGGTATGGCTGGCCCAGAGCAGCTCTGTTGATATCTGCTCATGGTTAAAGGGCTGGTCACAGCTTTATCTGGTTGAGCTGCTCAGAGTAATGAAGATCTGCTCAGTTAATGTTACTGATCGATCCTCATGGATTAAGGCAGCCACTCCGGCCAGCACCTGGCATGAGCTGGCCGCCATGCTGGCTTTAAGTGACAGCACTTATGAGCCTGAGGCAGCCGCCGGAAGTGCCCTTAGCCAATTTGAAAGCCGTGTTGCCGAGCAGACTCTCAACGACAGCACCATGCAGAAAACTGTCATTTCCATAAGTCAGGTTGCCAGCTGGCTGGGTCAGGCTCTGTTTGACCTGGCATTCCGTCAGCAAAGCCCGGAGCAGGTGCTCAGGAGCACATCAAAGGTCAATAAGGAGAACCTGGACAGGGTCATTGCTCAGGACAGGGCTGAACAGGGCAACCGCCGCCGTTCATTGCTTGAGCTGCCTGGCGGTGCCGGACGTGGCAGTGCGGGCATGATGGACCCTGACAACTCTTTGACTGCTGTTTATTCAGGTATCAGCACTGATGTCATAACAGCCAATATGCTCGAGCATATTATGCTGCGTCTGCGTATCAGCGAGTTTGAAGAAGTGCAGCGTTACTTCAACATGATCAGCAATGCCTGTGAGGGTGAGCAGCCTGATCCTAAGCTGGTTGGACCTGAACTGTCCCGTGCCATTCTGTCCTGGACTGCTGTGCTTAACACTTTCCGTAAGGACTGCAGCGGAATTGACTCAACAGGTCTTAACAGTCTGACCGGCCGCATCAGTACGCTGATGCAAAAGCTCAATGAATACTTTGAGCCTTATCATGCCGGTGAGCGCTTTGCCATTGTCGATACCAATTACCTGATAGACAACAGCGACAGACTTGCTCTGCTCAAGAAGGACTTCACCATTGTGGTTCCTGAGGTGGTGCTGCGTGAGCTTGATCGCAAGAAGTTTGACAGTCGCAACGGCAGTAATGGCGGTAATGCTCAGCTTGGTCATGCCGTGCGTAGGGCCGTGACCGCTCTTGAGGAGCTTGATCTCAAGCGCTCAGCTGTAGCTGCTCCACAAAACTGTCGTGACTATCTAAACTCTTTTGGAAAGGATCGTACCAGTGGCGATGATCTGATACTGGCAACAGCTTTACATTACAAGCTCAATGACATTGTTCTGTACACAGCTGACCGCATTTTAAGCAGCCGTGCTCAGATGCTGGGTATCCCGACCAAATCCTTATAGCACCTGCCGCCCTCAGTAAGTCTGCAACTGCAGCCTGGCCTGAGGGCGGGCATGGCAACCCTCCGGGCCTTGCGTTCCGCTTCAGGCCTGGCACCAGCAAAAAGACCCGCAAACAGCGGGTCTCTTTTTATCTGTATATATTGAAATATTTAAATTGTCAGGCCAATGTGGCCGGTCGGGCTGAATCTGCCTGCGGCTGCTGCAGCAGCTGCCAGTGCAGCTGCAGTGGCAGCAGCTTTGACAGCGGCTTTCCTGTTATTTAGGGGAGCGGACCACAATGGTCTGAGGGACGCTGGTGTCCTCCTGGACCTTTTTGAGCTGGTTGCGCAGTGAGTTTTCAGCTGAGCGGGCCAGGTCTTCAGTGGAGCCGGCAATGGCAGTAGGTGCTACAGGCTTGCCCTCATCGGACCTGTCTCTGGCAGGGGCTGACTTTTTATCCTTCTTGGGAGCTGCTACCACCATGGTAGGAGCTACGCTGTCATCTTCCTGCACTTTCTTGAGCTGATTGCGCAGTGAGTTTTCAGCTGAGCGGGCCAGCTCCTCGGTTGAGCCCTCGATAGCAGTAGGAGAGGCCGGTTCCGGACGGGCCGGAGCAGCTGCCTTGTTATCTTTGCGTGGGGCACCGACCACCATGGTAGGTGCGACGCTGGCATCTTCCTGAGCCTTCTTGCGCTGGACACGCAGTGAGTTTTCAGCTGAGCGCTCCAGAGCGGCCACTGATCCCTCGATGGCGGTAGGAGAGGCCGGCTGTGGGGCATCGTCCTTCTTTTCCTTGCGCTGGGCACCTACCACCATGGTAGGGGCTACGCTGTCATCTTCCTGCACTTTCTTGAGCTGATTGCGCAGGGAGTTTTCAGCTGAGCGGGCCAGTACCTCGGTAGAGCCTTCGATAGCAGTAGGAGAGGCCGGTTCCGGACGGGCCGGAGCTTCTGCCTTGTTCTCCTTGCGCGGAGCCCCTACCACCATGGTAGGAGCGACGCTGGCATCTTCCTGAACTTTCTTGCGCTGCACACGCAGAGAGTTTTCAGCAGAGCGGGCCAGGTCAGCTACTGATCCCTCAATAGCTGTTGGTGATGCCGGCTCAGGGCGTGAAGCGGCTGTGGCAGCCTCCGGCTGAGCACCTTTGCGCTTGGAAATCAGAGCATTACCGTCATCAGAGAGGCTGAACTCCTGATCACTGCTGCCAGCCTTGTCCTGAGACTGAACGCGCTGAGCGCGGCGCAGGTTGGCATTTGGAGTGCGCAGAATACGTACACCTGGATTTGATGAGGCTACAGTCTCCATTGGCTCCTGAGTGTAGGTGGAATTCTTGAAAGTATCGCTCTTTGGCTCAGCCATAGGCAGAGAGGTGGAGCGTCCTACTACACGGGTGGTGGACGGATTCTGAGCCGGGGCGGCGACGGTACCAATGCTGGTGGCCAGTACCGGCTCGGGCTCCTTCATGGCAGTGCTGGTAGTGGTATAGCCCTGCTCTACAGCATCAGGGTCGATATTCTTGGCTACACCAAAGTTATCAAGGTCAATATAGGTGCCCTTGCGGCGGCTGCCACTGTCTGCTGAGTCGTCGCCATACATGGCACGGCGCAGAGCGGCACGGCGGGCCTGACGCTCGGCATCCTCTTCTGACAGCGGCTCCTGGTCCTGATCCGGGGTCACATCTGTGGCCTCAATAGTCAGGGTTTCAAGGGCATTATCATCACCATGCTGACGGCTCTGATTTATGCGCTCATCGGCATCATCAGAGAAGTCCTCATCAGCATAAAGCAGCTGGGCAATGGCCTCTTCGGTACCTACGCGGCGCAGACCGTCAAGCTCGCGGCGGGTAGCATCATCAAGAGGCTCCACATCAACAGAGTTGCGCAGCGCAGCCTTGGTCTGCAGTTTGTCAAAGACCAGCACGTTCTGACCGGTGCCAGTGTCTGAACCAAATTCAGGGGCCGGGCTGACCTGCTCCTGTACCTTGGCATCAGCAGCACTCTTCTCCCAGAATCTGTGCTCATTGTGAATCTGGGCAGCATCAACCACCACAGCCTCAGCATCGGCCACAGTTTCAGCCTCAGCCACCACAGTCTCTGCCACCGGCTGGGCAACAGCAGTAACCGGCTCAGCAGCTGCAGCTGCAGCCTGCGCAGCAGCGGCTGTCTCAGCTTCGGCAGCCTCTCTGGCAAGGCGTCTGGCCTCACGTGCTGCCTCAGCCTCAGCCATGGCACGGTTAGCTTTCTCCTCAGCGGCGGCTGTGGCAGCAGCTGCAGCGGCGCTTTCTTCGGCGGCCTGCTCACGGGCATTTTCAATAAGCTGATTGAGAGCTGCAATGTCAGGGCGATCCTGCGCTGCAGCCTGGCTGTCAGCAGCGTTGCTGGCTGTGCTGTCTGCAGCAGCTGCTTCGACAGTGGCACCAGTGTCCTCACTGGCACTGGCAGTGGCGGCGTCTGAGCTCTGGCTGCGCTGCTCATCTTCGCGGGCCATGGCCTCGGTAATGCGCTTGCGGCGCTCCTCAACCTCAGCACGCAGAGCAGCTGCCTCGGCTTCAGCCTCGGCAAAGACTTCCTCAGGATCACGGGTGTTATGAGGGTCTTCGCTAACTACAAAGCGATTGCGGGCCATCATGTTCACGCTGGTATCAATAGCGCGGGTGACATCACTGTCTGATGGCAGAGTAAAGGCGTTACCCCCTGCAGCGCTTGCTGCAGCGGCGCCAGCCGCACCGGCTGCACCTGCGGCGCTGGCAGCTGCAGCAGCTGCGGCGGCTGTTTTGGCGGCTGCGGCAGCACCAGCGGCACCACCTTCAGGGCGCTCACTGATTTCAGGGCGCTGGGCGTCCATGCGCTCCTTGAGAGCAGAGGCTTCCATGCCTGAGGCACGGGCGGCAAGGCGCATGGTGATTTCTTCGAGCTTGCGACGGGCCTTTTCAGACTGACCGGCCTTCTGAGACTTGCTTGTGTCCTTAACCTTGCTGTCAGCTTCATTTCTGGCCGCATCGGCAGATTTGTCGGCCCTGGCATCCTTGTCAGCACGCTTTTCACCGGCCTTGCCAGAGACGCTTGCAGCTCTGGTCATGGCATTTGAAGCATCTGCACTGTGCTCGCCATCAACAGCATCTGCAGCTAAATCAGCTGCAGCAGCGGAGGCAGCAGCCTCAGGCTCAGCCTCAGGCTCAGTCTTAGCCTGTGGGGCAGTGCCGGCGGCAGCAGTTGAATCGGCTGCCTGGGCCACTGTGGTGGCTGGGGCAGCTGCAGCATTATCTGCCATGGCGCCATCCTGAGCAGGCACAGCTGCCGGGGCGGTGCTTTCTTCACCGGCCAGAGGATTGGCGGCAAATTCAGGAGTCTGCTCAGCCAGAGGATTGGTCATACCGTCAGCAAGAGCCGGAGCCACATCGTCATGACGGGCTGGGCGTAACTGTTCAGCAGCTGGAGATGGACGTACCTGCAGCTGGTCGTGGGCCGGTGAGCTGCGGCTTAAAGCAGCTGCACCCTCGGAGGCAGCTGCGCCGCTTTCAGGATTACCCAGCACTGACAATGCAAGGCTGGACTGCTCAGCAGCGCCGGCAGCAGCTTCATCGGCTGCAGCGGCGGATGTGGCAGGGGCGTCAACTTCATCAGCTGCGGCTGCAGCGGCGTCTGCGGCCGGGGCTGAGGCGCTCTCTGGTGCCTGGGCTTCATTTTCCTGAACTGTCTGTGTATCAGACTGTGCAGGGCTGTACGGGGCTGCAGGTATGCCTGTGGCGGCCTCGAGGAAGGCTGCATCATAAGCGGCGGCAGCACCTGGCCTGTCATGTGCCTTGCGCTCGGCAGCCATGGAGTCACGGCTGTCTCTGGTATCACTGCTGTCGCCGGTATCACGGCTGTCGCTGGTCTCAGGGGCATCCTGGGCTTCAATGGCATCAGCCTGTGGCTCGTAGTCAGCGGACAGGGCAGGTTCTGAGCTCAGCTGTGAGCCGGATTCATCGCGCAGATGCAGGCTGGCGGCGTCACTGGCGTCATCGTCAGCAGCGCGGTCATTGTCCTGTGCAGGTGGCTCTCCTGACTGGGCGCTTTGACCAGAGGAAATGATTGCAGCCTCACCTTCAGGGGTGAGCAGGCTGCCCATCTGGTCGCGGTCAATGTCAGTGGCATAGACACCGTTGTTGAGCGGTAAATCGTTGTGCTGATAAGAACTTGGCTCATCAATGGAGGCCAGAGTGTTGGAATTGATCTTCTCGTTAATGGAGGAAGCCAGCATGCTGGCAACCTGCTCAGAGCTGACCTCATTGCCCATCACATCTGAATCGGCTGCAGAGTCAGCTGCCTGTGCGGCAGTATCAGCCTTGTCCTCAGCCTCGGCGTCAGATGCGTCAGCAGCTGCTGCATCGGCATCAGCGGCCGGGGCGGCTGCGTCAGCAGCGTCGTCCTCGGGCTGGGCTTCGTCGGCCTGAGGCTGGATTTCATCGGCCACACCAATGTCCATGGCAGGCTGAGCATCATTATCGGCCTGCTGGTCGTCTGACTGGGCGGTGCTCTCTGCCGGGACCGGCTCGCTATCGGTGATGACAGTGGCCACGTCGGCAGGCTGGGCGTCGGCAGTCCGAGCTTCTGCAGACTGGGCGTCTGCAGGAGCCTGGGATGCAGCTGCAGCGTCAGCTGCAGGGTCAGTCTCCGGGGGCTGGGCTGCGGCCTGGAAGGCATCGGACATGGAGGCGGTGGCAGCCTGCATGCTGTCATTCAGGTCGGACTGGCTGCCGGTCTGGTCAGCCTTGCCGACCTTAGTGGCAGCCTCATCGGAAAGATTGAGGGCGTTGTCGGCAATAGCAGCAATGCGCTCAGCTTCAGCTGTAGTAGCGGCAGTGCCTGAGGTAAGGCCGGTGCCCTGAGCGGCTGCACCTGTGATGGCATCGCCTGACTGGCTGTCAGATCCGCGTCCCAGACGCAGGCTCTTAAAGAAGGAGGAAACGAGTTTTAAGGCTCCCTTGCCCTCTTCAACAGGGGCAGCGGCAGCAGGCTGGCTCAGCTCTGGCAGCGGCTCGGCACCATCAGAGCTCATGGCTGTGCCCTGAGCATCCTGACTGTCCTTGTCAGCTGTGCTGCCAGCCGGGGTAATATCAAGTTCAGAGCTCTGGGAGCTCAGATCTACCGGGGCAGCATTGTCATCAAGGCTGATGACGGTGCCGGTGGCGCCAGTGGAGGCGGCGTCAGGCAGACCTGGCTGAACAGACTGGTCTTGCAGGCCAGGCTGACCAGACTGGCCTTGCTGGCCTGAAAGGCCGGACGGGGCGGTCTGGGATGCCTGAGCTTCCCATGGCATGACCTCGCCTTCAGGAGCCTGGCTTACAGGGGCAAGGCCCGGGCTGGCAGGCTCTCCATCTGACTGTCTGGACTGGTCACGATTAAAGAGCTTTTTGATGCCCGAAAGAGGATCTCGTTCGTCAGCGGCCATAACCTCAACCTGGGTAGGCTTGAGCAGGTCTGCAAGTTCCTGACGGGAGCGCTCATCATCAGACATGGCGCCAGCTGAAGCACTGCTGGTGGAGCCGTCGGCTGATTTTTCGTTGATGCTGCGGGCAATGGCATCCTGGATGTCACTGCTGCGGGCCAGCTCACGCTGCTCCTTTGCCTGGGCGGCTTCCTGAGCTTTGAGGGAGCTTTCGCTGTCTTCAAGATTCTGTATGGTCAGCGCATCAATGGCTGACTGTGAGTCATCACCCTGACCGGCGGTAGATACGGAAATAGGGCGGGCTGAAAGCGGCCCCTCACTGGCACGTGCAGCAGCCTCGGCAGCAGTACGACTGGAGCGGGCAGCAGCAGCGGCCTCAGCCTGAGCGGCATTGGCAGCTTCAGCTGTGGTATAGCCATAGCCTGAATCAATATTGTTGCCATCCTGGCCCTCAGGGCGTGGACGGGCCGGACCGCTCAGGCGCTGAGCAAGGCGCAGCTCGGCTCCTGGCAGAGGTGAACCGTCAGGCTTGAGGAAGGCAGAAAGGGACTGTGGCTCGAGAGTACCACGGGCAATCTGGGTATAAAAAGATCCGTCCTCGTTGTGCTCCTGGCGAATTTCCTGAACCTGGCTTACAGTCTCACTGGACAGAGCCTCGGCGCGCTCGCTCAGCTGCTCAAGAGTGAGGGTAAGACGATCAGGACCATCAGGATCCATGTTGTTAACTGAAGTACCTTCACTGACAGCGGCGGCGGCAGGGCCAGCCAGGGCAGCAAAGGCACCTTCGGCACTGGCCGGAGTTACATAGCCAAGGCTGGCTTCTGGACTGGCGGTAACGGCCTCAACAATGTTGACAATCAGAGATGGCAGATACTCGAACATGCGCTTGTCGACATGCTCGGTAAGCAGGCTCAGGTGATCGCCCTTAATACCAAGAGTAATGGCAGGTACATTCAGGCCGTGAAGATTTTCAATGCCTACAGGGCACTCTCGTGCCAGAGTGGTCAGTGA
Source organism: Anaerobiospirillum sp. NML120511 (assembly GCF_023050955.1). Classification (NCBI taxonomy): domain Bacteria; kingdom Pseudomonadati; phylum Pseudomonadota; class Gammaproteobacteria; order Aeromonadales; family Succinivibrionaceae; genus Anaerobiospirillum; species Anaerobiospirillum sp. NML120511. Next base: position 121,584 of record NZ_JALKIK010000001.1, on the reverse strand, counting down.
GGAGTTCAGATTGACCGGACGGAGCAGACAGGCCTCACCCGGAGCATAGTGCATGGCCAGGGTAGGGGTAATCTTGCTTACTGAGGCAAATCGGCTGATAAGGCCGTCAAGCATCATAAAGAGCTCGCGATCCTGGCTTAAGCTGGCACTCAGACCCTGAGGAGGCAGGAAGTTGTCAGTAAAGTAAACCACTACTGACGGGCGTGGCAGCTTGGCCAGCTCGTTGAGGCGCTCAATAATGGTAATACTGGCCTGATGCAGTGACAGACCCTCAGAGCGGCACTTCTGCACCATGCCCTGCAGAGCCTTCTGCAGATTGCCATTGAAGTTATGACTGGCGCGCTCGAGCAGATCCGAGAATGAGACAACCTCGGCATCCTGTGACATTGGTACGAATACTTCGCCATTGAGCTCAGCATAGGCAGACTCACGCTGATCTACCAGTTCGGCAGCGTGTTCAATGGCTGCAGCAGCGGCCTTTTTAAGCAGCGCGAGCAGATCACCAAGGTCAACATTGACTATAGGCAGGGAGAAAGATACCTGCATGCCGTCAGGGCTGTAATCCTTGCCAAATTCCTTGACACGCAGACTGTCAAAGGTAGGGACCAGCGGGGTATTGTTAAGTGCACGGATGATGTCAGGATTGAGCTCAAGCTGACGGATCAGCTCAGAGGCAATAATAGATGCTGAGAAACCGGAGAATGGGCGGAAAGCGGATGTGGAGTTTCCGATAATGTAGAACGATGGCTCGACCTTGCCATAGTTGCCGGTGTAGATATGCAGATCCCTGTCATTGCGATGCAGAGGGAAGTTAGGGCGGGAATTGATGGCCAGCTTGAGATGCAGGCGCTCGCGCTCGGTCAGCTCCTCAAGATAAGGGATGCACTTCTTGATGCCGCGATGCGAAATGGCACTTTCAGAAGTACAGATAAAGAGGACGTTGACATTGAGGCGTACCTGATTGTCAGAAAGCTCCTTGAGAGCCACCAGCATGGAGCCGGTAGCGCACTTGGACTGCAGGACACCAAGGCCAAAGAGCAGCTCATCGTTTTCAATACCGGCACGGATGACAGGATCGGTAATGTCATCCATGGTGCTCAGACGGTTGCGCAGCTCATCACAGTTGGTGGAAAAACCCTTGAGGGCACCATAGTGATAAGGAGAGCTGGTGTCGGTGTCGCACAGCAGCACGATGGTATCGTCAACCGTATCCATGGCCCTGACCAGGGCTACAACTGAGCTCTTGCCTGATTCTCCATGGGAGATCAGGGTCAGATTTTCACTGTTCTTTTTGAAATAGGGAAATTCGCTCAGTCCATCATAGATGGCCTTGCAGATCAGGGCAGGGCCCTTGGCATGGGCCACAGATGGAATGGAAACCAGCCACCTGGTCAGGGTAGCAGCTTCTTTGGAAAGGTTAGTATTGGACAGCATCGCGATATCTACAGCGGGAAATACTCCCCGCCCTTAGGTAAAAAAGTCATCCTGTGCAACGACAGCTTCAGCTCTGAGCATGCTGTGCAGCCCCTGACGACCCTGCCAGGGCCCGGGCCTGCACCATCTGCCGGGCAGCCTGCATGCCCCTGAAGTCCGCTGCGCCGGAAATCAGAACAGATGCCTTTTAAAGAGGACTGAGCCTCAGGCTGCATACAGGTCCCAGTCTCAACTGCCATCAGGATCGTCACCCTGAGCAGCGAGCATGGTCAGACTGATACTGGTTGTTATGCCTGTCAGCAGATACTGTCCTGCAAGACAGTTCCTGCCGCCACATGAGGCATATTCAGAAAAATAAACCGGTGATTAACAGATTATATTGGACAGCGTACATCCGGCAAGAGATGAAACAGCAGTGACATACTGATGCCGGCAGTACGGCATATCCGTGAAGGCAATCTTTTCTGCTCTCAGGCCGGCCGGAACACCTGGGCCGGCATGCCCGGCGCCGATATGTCCGACACCGGGCACGGCATGCCCGGCTCCGGCCACGGCATGCCCGGCTCCGGCCACGGTATGCCTGGCGCCGGCAACGGTACTCCGGCGCGGGCAGAGCCCGGGCGCTGGTAACTGTCGGGTGCCAGGTGTGATATCAGCTGCATAACGCCTTATGTTGTGCAGAGAGCTCAACCTGACAGAGCCGCCAGGCCTGCCTTAATAGAATCCATGACCCTGACCGGGTCGGATCAAGCTATTATAGCCATAACCACGCCCGGTCCCAATACTTCCAGCTTGCAGGTGCGCGCCCGGCACCTTCTTTTTGGCAGGCCCGGGCCATAACCAGCCCCCAAAATGACCTGACCTGGCATGCCCAGGTATGGTCCTGACAGGACAGATGCATCTGGACTACCCTGTCGTAAGCGGCGGCCGGGGCGGCTGCAGCTCCTGCCGGAGCGGCTGGAGCGTCGGATGCAGGGGCGGTGGCTGTAGTGGGCTGCATACAAATCAGGCCGCCCCACGGGCGGCCTGATTGAGTGAACTGAGTCCGCCTGCTCTTATCTTGTGGCAGCCAGACGGTCGTTGTTCATGTCGGCACGCAGAATCTTTACGTTATTGGCAAAGGCCTCACGCTGTTCACGGGCCAGATTTGGATGATTGGAGCTTGGCAGCTCAATCTTGAGCGGGTTGACCGGACGGTCGTTAATACGGATCTCATAGTGCAGGTGCGGACCTGTGGTACGGCCGGTATTGCCTGATCGGGCAATGAGCTGACCTACAATAACCTTCTGACCGCGCTTGACCTCAGTTTTGGACAGGTGCATGTATACTGTGGAGAAGTTATTGGCGTGGCTGACAATCACGTAGTAACCGGCAGCACGCTGATAGCCTGAGAAGGTAACCACACCATCGGCAGGGGCATATACAGGGGTACCGACACTGGCCTTGAAGTCCACGCCATTATGCGGACTTACACGACGGGTCACAGGGTGACGGCGTGAAGGGTTAAAGTGTGAGGTAACCTTGATGTCTCCGGCCAGAGGGAAGCGACGGAAGATACCTGCAGTAGGAGTAAATTCGTTTTCGCCGTAGAAATTGTTGTCCTCAGGATTGATAAAGGACTCGAAATTGCCACGGTGGGTCTCAAAACGTACGGCATAAAGGGTAGCGTTGGTACCGATGCCGCTGAAGAGCACACGGAACTTGTCGCCCTGCTTTAAGGTACGGACATTGATCTTCTGCTTGAAGATATTTTCGATATTACGTATGTCAGCAGGGGTAAGACCGGCACGGCGACCTGCGGTGGCAAAGCTCTCACCCTTTTTGACTTCGGCAATGAGCAGACGAGGACGCTTGAGGTTGACGTTGTTGGCGCGATCGCGGGCTTCCTGCTCAGCACGGGCCTTGGCAAGAGCAGCCTCGCGAATGGCACGCTGCTTTGCGGCCTCAACGGCAAGAGGCATGGTCTCAGCCTGAGGAATTGATGCCAGCAGCTTCTGATCGTCAACATGATCATTGAGGTTTTCATAAACCACTCTGAAGTCATCTGTGGCGGCCATGCGGGTAAAGCGTACCTGCTCGGTTTTGTTAAGCGGCTTGACCATTTCCATGACCACATTTTCCTTGTCGATAAGGAAATAAATAGGGTCTCCCACCTTAAGGCGCAGGTCTTTGTTACCGGCTACCTTGGTAATACGGTTTAAGGTGGCATATGGCAGGTCAAGGAAGGTAAAGATGTCAGAGAGGGTATCGCCCCTGCGGATAGTCTGCTGATACCAGCTGCCCTCAGGACGGACCTCAGGGACATTGCCCATGGTCTCATCAGCTCCTTCGGCAGCACCAGGAGTGGTAATATCTGTTGAAGCCAGCTGATCGCCTGCAGTCTCTTCAGTAGCTGGCTGATCAGCAGCGCCTGGAGTAATGGTTACACCAGGGGCAGGAGTTTCGGCCTGAGCGGTCAGGTCGCCGCCAGTTGCCTCTTTGGTGCCGTCAGCCCAGGTGCCCTCTACAGGCGGAGCTGCCGGAGGTACTTCTGTTTCTGCGACAAAGATTTCGTCATCTTCAGGGATGTCAGTACCGGTCAGAGCAGTTCCCTGAGTGCCGGTAAGCTGATCGGCTGCATCGTTCTTGAAGTACTGGCTCGGGATGTCGTAATCGTCGTAGTTTTCGTTGTGCATGCCGGTAATTTCATTACTGGCGGCAAGCTCGTCGGCGGTCTGATCGCTTTTGAGATATTCGCGGCTGTCTGCAGTAAGGGCAGGAGTTCCCTCATCGCTGAAACGCTCCCATGTTGATGGCATAGGAAGCACGATTACGGCACACAGGGCGACGGTAATGACGACACTGGCAATGTGTTTGCGCGGCAAAATATAAGGGGCAATATTGTCACTGGCAATAAAGTCCTCATGCATCATGCGGTTAGTTACTTTGATATTTAACATGACTTACAAACACAGATTAACAGTAGTGAACTTACAGATGAGCAGCAGCTGCATCAGCAGGGCTGGTGCATACTCTGCCCGGTGCGATTACCTTTTATAACAGTCGCCGGGACTGCAGATCCCGGGGACAGGCTGGATAAGTCTGTGCGGCCTTCTCCTGGGGGCGCAGCAGACCATTGTGGGGGCTCAGATCAGCCTGGCCATACCTTGCAGAGCATTGCCTTGCCTGGCAGGGCAATGCCTGCAGGCAATGCCGGCAATTTGCCCGGCGGCCCTGACTGCAGGACCTGCAATGCATCTGAGGCTGTGCAGATAACCACGTGCAGCTACAATGGCATGCCTTTCAGGCTTTGAGCGCAATGCTCAGCACACGGGCACGCCCTGACCTTAACCATAAAGGCTGGGGTAAATAATGACTGCAGCGGAAACAGGCTCACTGATTCTGGAGCTGGTGATTCTTGTCCCGGTGGCGCAAGGCCATTGGGGTGGATAATTCAGTGTCCGGTACGAGGCGTACGGAGCGGCTGATACTGTCAGTCAGAGCGCGGCAGGCCTGTCTGAACAGCAAACGTTTTCAGCACGCTTGTCAGGATATGAAAGCTTGTACCCCGATGACAAAAAATGCTGTACACAAAATTCAGCCAAAAATACTCGGGTGGGGTACGGATATGACGGTATTAAGCCGTCGGTTGTGTTCCCCTAGCTCATACAGATGATACAACTTAAGCCGGGACTGTATTCCCGGTCTTTTTGTGAAAAAGTATCCTGCTGTGGCACGGAGGCACAAGTAGAAAAGTATAGCAACTTGAGCGAATTATAAAAGGCAAAATTTACACTTTATGTACATTTTTTGCCGTATCAGCTTCATTTTTCGTTCAGGATATTAATAAGCCTGTCATTCCTGAGCTGCCTCAGTCCTTTAACTGCAGTGACGACCTGCAGACAGGTCCGCCCCAAAACAGGGACTGATCATATGTATGGCATTATCCATGCCGGATCTGAAAATGCGATGAACATGCGGAAAAATCAGCCATTATAGTTCCAGCATTGCAGCACAATCAGGTCCCGTATCACCGCTCCGTTGCTGTCCCCTGTTCCGGCTCGGGCAGCGCTCAGTCACTTTACTTGCAGCACTGTCGCCTTTTCGTCCCATGCTGTCAGCTTCACTGACCCGGCTGTGACCATGGAGGTTCTGCCCGTCACTTTTACTGCTGTCACAGTCACCTTTGAGAAAAGTCATCATGCTGTCGAGCAGTTTACGTTCAAGCTCCTCAGAGCGCATGGCCTTTTTGATGGTGCACTCCCAGATAATAAGACAGCGTATGCCCCTTTCTTTGAGCTGCACTCTGACCTCACGGTCGCGGGCCACATTGCGGTCAAATTTAGCCTGCCAGAACTCAACCCTTGATTTGGGCATATATGCCTGGGAGCAGCCTTGATGGCGGTGCCAGAAGCAGCCGTGCACAAAGACAGCGGTATTAAAGCGTCGGCTGTACAGGTCAGGATGACCGGGAATCTTGCCCGGAGCTATGGAGTAGCGCACCCCGGCACCATGGAGCAGCTTTCTTATGTAAAGTTCAGGCCTGGTATTTTTCGACCTGATGGCCTGCATATTAGCCCGCCTTTTCTCAGCACTGACTATATCCATACGCCCTCCTTACAGACAAAAAAAACAGATAGCAGTCCCGCCGCGCCAGCTCCCGGCCATTCACAACGCCCATCACCTGCTCCCGGCCATTCACAACGCCCGGCACCAGCTCCCGGCCATTCACAACGCCCGGCACCTGCTCTCTGCCAGCCCAGTGCACGCAAACCAACCCGCTGCACCCCAGGACAGACCAGGAAATTACAGGTCACCATTGAGCACCGGTCACCCGTCATGCAAGGACTGACGTGCCCTTTGCGCCAGTATCATTTTGTCGCACCCATGTATCAGCTGTACCGGCACTCATGGCTCCAGACGCAGAACTGTGCAAACGTTGTCCATACCGCTGGACCAGTCATGCCAGCTCTCAGCTCCATCATGGCACGGTTGCAGGCAGCACTCAGCTGAGCCAGGCCGACCTGACAGCATGGCAGTGCCAGGCTTGCCAGAGAGGGGCGGACCAAAGACAGAGTGCACAGGCAGCCTGCAGCGCAGCCTGTTGCCTGCAGGGACTGGTGCGGCTGGGCTGGCTAGAGCAGGTGTTCAGGCAGGGCGAAGATAAAAAGGCCGGCAATTATGATGGTGCACACGATTGCAACGGTAACAGCATAGCCCTGGACAGTGACCGGATAGCCAAGGGACAGCCAGTTACCAATAGCCCCGCGCATATGAATGATAGTGCTGGGAGTGCGGGCAAACCACTGGTCTCTGCGACCGGCAAAGGCAAAACGGAATGCAGCGGCTATTATCAGAGCCGCAATAATAAATACGCCCAGACGGGCAGGTGTTACCTGAAAGGTAAAGGATGCTATTTCAAAGGTATGCATGATTGATGGTACTGGCTGAGATTATTACAGTTCAAGTTTAATGCACCTGAACACAAAATCGCACCCCGCGAACACTTTTGAGCAGTAAGGAGGCGCAGGTAAAGACACGTCATAAAGCATGAAGTGGTGCATATATAAGGACTATGACATGAGTCTGAGCATATGCATCTTGGTACATACGTGTACCATAACGCGTCACAAAGCCGGAAATGGTGCATATGAACGGCATAAAGCTACGAGTGTATATGGGACACAGTATATGACCACAACCTGGCCTGAGCAGGCAATAAGAGCACAGGGGTGCTTTCACAGGTGCTCTTTAGCGGCTTCAGGCCAATACTTAGAGCATGCCTCAGCAAATATCTGCTCACTGCTTGACCTGACCTGTCCCCTTTAATGGCAGGGGATAGTCCAGTACCATGAGAGAGCTCCTTGCAGGTCGCAGCCTGTTGACAGCATTTGCTGCCGTCGATATTGCTGCAGTCAGCTTCTTTACCTGCATGTGCCTGCAGCCTGATACCCCTGACCATGGTACATGATGGTAAATGGCAGAGGTGGTGACTTATGTTCCTGGCTTCCCGTTATCAGCATGGCTAACAGTGCACACATTACGTATCTGCCGGTTATCAGAATATGCACGCTTATCAGACCGCTCAGCATGATCAGCTCAATGCTTTAAGACAGTACAGTTGTGTCAGGTATTAATGCACTATTGTCTATTTTAGAAATTGTCTGTTATTTATGAGCCTTGCCGGGGTGCAGTATACATTGAGTGCTCTGAGCATGGATGGCAGCGCTGTTTTGGCAGCCATCTTTTGGCTTGTTCCGTGTGGACCGTGTGGTCGCCGGGATTGCTCAGCGTATGGCGGCAGCCTGGGCTGCATGAGGGCGGTGTAAGGTTGTGCTGCGTGATACCTGTGTGAGGTTGGGCTGCTTGAAGCTGGCGGCAGCCAGGGCTGCGTGAGACCTGTGTGAGGTCGGGATGCGTTAGTGCGCTTTTTATGTTGAGGCGAGGATTTACGGTGGCGGTGGTGGAGGCAGGGATGGTTGGGATGTGGCGGGTTGGGGAGCCCGGCTGTCGGGCAAAACAAAGGGGAGCACTCAGGCTCCCCCTTTTATTAAATCAGATTATTTCCCGGGCCAGGTGGTGCTCACAGCTGCAATGCTCTTTTGAGTCATGCCGCTGCTGCCGGCTGTGGCCTCCCGGACCAGGAGCCGGGCCTGAAAGTCACGGAGCATATTGAGCTCTTTTTGTGACCAGACCCGACGCTAAGGACTCTGTTACAGGAAGAAGAAGTAGGCACCGACGGCGATAACGATTGAACATACTATGTTCAGAACGAGACCGACGCGGACCATGTCCTGCTGCTTGACATAACCGGTACCGAACACGATGGCGTTTGGTGGGGTGGCAACTGGCAGCATGAAGGCACAGGATGCGCCCAGACCGATGATCAGGGACAGACCTAATGGAGGGGCACCAATGCTCTCGGCGATAGTGATGAACAGTGGTACCAGCAGAGCTGCTGATGCGGTGTTGGAGGTAAACTCGGTTAAGAACACGATGAAGAAGGATACTAACAGACCGATGACGAAGTAGTGCTGACCCTGAACCAGGAACACGATACCGTCAGCCATGATCTTGGAAGCGCCGGAGTCCTTGAGCACGGCAGATAAGGTAATACCGCCGCCGAAGAGCATCAGAACGCCCCAGTCAGTGTTTTCCTGAACGTCCTTCCATGAGATAAGCTTGAGAACAACTACGACAATGGCAGCTGCAATAGCAATTACGGAGTCGAAAGAGGCAATCTTCTCAGCAAGGCCGAAGAGTCCGGAAAGGAACGGATTGATCTGAGCGGAGAAAATCCAGCACAGAGCAACAATTACGAATACAGCCAGAGTCAGGTAGCGCTGACCGTTGAACTCAACCTTATCGTCTTTGAAGTCAACTTCGATCTTCAGATTAGGACGGAATACGAAGTACAGACATACCAGCATGACTGGCATGAGGACCAGCATGAATGGGAAGCCGATGACAAACCAGTCAGCAAAGGTCATGTCCATGTTGGAAGCAACGATGGCGTTTGGAGGAGATCCTACCAGGGTACCCATACCACCGATAGAGGCGGAGTAGGCAATACCGAGCATTACGAAAGTGAAGACGCTCTTGTTTTCCTGAGGATCAACCTTGGAGAGGATACCAAGTGCCAGTGGAAGCATCATGGCAGCGGTAGCAGTATTACTCATCCACATGGAGAGGAATGCTGTTACGGTGAACAGGAAGACAACGGACATCAGGAAGTTGCCGCGGGCCATGGCCAGGATTCGCTGAGCGATAATACGGTCGATCTTCTGATAGTGCATGGCTGCTGCCAGAGCAAAACCACCGAAGAACAGGTAGATATTAGGGTCAGAGAAGCCGTTGAGTGCCTTGTTGGTAGTTACAAGACCCATCATGGCGGCAAGAATTGGGATGGAAATGGCGGTGATAGTAACGTGAACTGCTTCAGTCAGCCACAGGATACCAACGAAGAGTAACAGGGCCAGACCCTTGTTCTCAAGTGGCTCGAATGGCAGGAAGTTCAAAAGCAGGAAAAACAGTACTATATCGCCCACAACAATCAGCGATTTCGCTTTCGGGGACATAAGTTTAAGCTCCTTTTTACTAACTCGACGGCTCTCGTAACTGGAGTGGGATTCAGGCCCCTCATACAAACAGGCTGATATCAGCTGCTCATATCCTGAAAGTTCATGGACAATTCCCACAGGAACGGACTTTAAAGACGCATACCTGCAGAGGCAGACAGCGCATGTCATGAAATCAGGTGGTTGTTACAGCACAGGGCAGTCAGCTCATCAGACCTGTAACCGGCTTATGGAACCAGCCGGATGTGCAGCTGGTGCTGCAGGTACTGAAAATCAGTCTGGAATACTGTCTTTTTGCCTGTGAAACAAGGGTATAAGGGGAAAGTTCAGTTATAAGGCTGCAGGCTTCAGGCCTGTCAGTTAATGCTTTTTGCAGGCTGCTAACCTTGCCTGCAAAGTCTTTGCTCGCCAGGGCTTTACGCCGGCCTGTGAGCTCTCCATGTCTGCTGATTTCACCATTTTGTAGAGCTTTAACGCTGCATGCGCGCAGCCTGATTCGCAAGTCGCACAGCTTACTGCTCAATGGTGACAAACAGAACCTTACGTTAATGTTCTTCCCGGCTGGTGTAATCACTGCACTGAGGGGCTGTCCTTAAAGCACCATCCCAGTTGCCTTTTGTGTGATGTCCTTAATGATGTCAGTCCGCTTGTATGAAGAACCTGAACTCATTCTTAAGCACGAGGGCTTGTATACAAAATAATCAAAAACAAAATTGGAGCAAGTGCACTTTTGACAAAATTTGAGTTTCGTCCGTCAGTGAAATTAAATTTTTAGCGGGAGTTCACAAAATTGAAGTGAAATTTACCATCCTGGACATGTTTGTTGCAAAAACGTATCAAATAAGCCGTTTTTGAATGCGCCCAGGCCATACCAAAAGTCCTGGTAACTTGCATACAAGATAGATAAATAAGCCCCTTTACTATTGCACGGTCACTGCAAAAGTCCTGATAATTTTCTCACTTGACAATATACAAAGCCCTTAGCGATGTGATCTGAATCATGAATATGTTCAAAAACAGTGCGTTTTTATCCGTGCGTACGCAAGAAAATTAACAGAATACGATAAACAGGCTTTTCCCGGGAAGGGTTTCACAGGAGCGTCCAAAAGTACTGGGATAATATGACATTGTTGTAACTACATAATTTTGACCTTGCTTCTGCTCATCGGGCCTGAATCATCGGGCATGATTTCCCGGGAGTGCACAGCCGGAAAATGACAAAATCAGAGGCGTCAGGGCTGTATTGCATGAACAGTTTAACCTTGCCTGATAAGGCCTGAAAACAGCATTTTCATGCGGACTTTTATCTGAAACACCGGCATGCCAGTGTACGGCAAAGTGACGCACTGTCCTTATCCTGGACGCAACTTGGATCCAGGCATGTTTGACATTGTGCCCTGCTGTTGTTCCATACAAATTGTATGTTTTTGTCAGTGAATTTTGCGCAGTGAAAACAGAGCCTTTACCGGGAACGGCAAGGTGCGCCCATGAGAACGCGACAGTATTTCCTCGTAGGGGCAGCCGACAGCACAGACACTGCTCATCTGTATTGCAGTGGCTGGCGGTCATATTAAGCACTTATGCAGATAAGGGGCACGGCTGCCAGGGGCGGCTTATGCGACTTTTAGATGGCCGAGCAGAGGACAGGCTTACAGTTTTGTCAGTCAGTACAGGCATAGCTTACATTCATGACATAAAGTCCTGGAGTGCGCGGTGCTACGCCGGGGCTTCGAGCTAAGGAAAGCAGGCCGGCACGGGCCGGGCGTCAGAGCTGGAACAGCGTGCTTACACAGTATGGGGGGCAGCGCAGCGAAAGAGAGCTCACATGTAATGGGCGTCAGTGCCTGGACAACAGGCTTATAGAGGATGGGCTTCAGAACGGGGAAGTCAGGGCATAAGTGATGGGCACAAGCCCGGGACAGATGGTCTGCAGGGTATGGGGCAATGCCTGGACTGTGTTCTTGCTCGGGAGGTGCGTAAGCCTTGGGAAAGAGCGCTGATACAGGGATGGTCAGTTCCGGGAAAGGTGTGTCTGTTGGAACTGCGTGCTATGAGGGATCTGTGCGGACAGGCAGGTGACATGCGGGGCTGGGGAGGTCAACCTGCCGGGTAACATGATGCAGGCTGTTTTGTGTATTTGTGGGTAATGCGTGTTTTGCTTATATCCGCTGGCAAAGTGCATGTCCGCAGGCATGGTAAGTTGGCTGCAGGTAGCACTGGTACAGCGATTCACATGGATACAAGTTTGCATCAGTTTGTGATCCAAATCCTCGACCTGGATTAAGTGCTGTTCTAATATGGGGCGCAGGCATCCCTGTAGGGAGTGCCCGCCTGTCTTTTCAAGTTGTGGCTGGAAAGCTGGCGGCTGCCAGAAGCCGTTAATTATGAGGATACTTGTGGAGGTGGGAAAAGAGGCAGTGACAACTGCTCCTGCTTACTGCCTGACCATTTGATATCCGGGTCACAGACTTTTGTGCAGCATTTCCTGAAGACCACATGGGTTTTCAGGTATCGAGTGAGGCCTGGCCTTGCTTTTCTCCGCATCATCTTCCTAAGGGAAGAACTTACCATTGGGGCATCAGAAACGGCCGGGAGTTTCCGTCTGATGCCTGAAAGATTGTTAGCACTGTGGCGTATCCTGATGTTTTGCTGGAGGTACCTGCTGACAGGAGGCGCATGCCTTTTGAAAGTCGTACTGACAGCCCCAGCTGCAGCACAGCGGCAGAGCCTTTACATGCGGGCCTGCCGACTGAGGAGCATCTGAGCTCTGTTTCTTTGTAATTCCATTCGCTGTTTCTTCCTGAGCTGGACCGCAGGTCTTATGACCTTGCGGGGCTGCCATATTAGTTTTACCTGATGATTTATGGTTATAACAGGCCGCAAGTTAATACAGGAGAGGCAGATTAACCAGAATTACATGAAGGGCCTGAGTTGAACATACCTCCTGTTGTGAACAGGCCTCGTGCTGTAAGCATAAACGTGTTGTGAGCAGGCCTCGTGCTGAACAGAGTTCTTGTTTAACAGACTTTAATGGTAAGTGCAGTTTTTTAGTGGTGAGCTGGTAATGCTGACGGCCGTGTCGGCTTACCTGAGGTGATACTGCAGCGGCGCAGGGCCGCAAGCGTGGAGAGGCGTGTAGCAGGACCGGGTAACACCCTGCGGTGGGCGTTGTATTAAGGACATCGTTATGGATCAATCAGCAGCAATTATTACTCTTGAAGTGCTGGCCGTTGTGGCGATTTTATTTGTGACAGAGCTCGTCCCGCTTGCTGTCACTGCTATTGGTGCCACAGTGGCACTGGGCATTCTGGGCGTACTGGGACCAAAGGAGGTGTTCTCAGGTCTGTCCAACTCCACAGTAGTGCTCTTTGCGGGCATGTTTGTGGTGGGTGCGGCCATGCTTGAATCAGGACTTGCGCAGGTAATAGGCAACTCGGTAGTCAAAAGAGTAGGAACAAAGGAAATACCTCTGCTGGTGGCCATGATGGTACTGACCATTGTCATGTCATCCTTTGCCTCCAATACCGGTACTGTAGCTTGTCTGATGCCGGTTATTATCGGTATCTGCGTGGCGGCTAAAATACCTTCCTCGCCCCTGCTCATGGGTATGGCCATTGCTGCCAATGCCGGTGGCTCTATTACCATGGTTGGTACTCCGCCGAACATCATTGCTTCGGCCTCTCTTGAGACTGCCAATATTACCCCTTTCGGCTTCTTTGAGTTTGCCTGGATAGGTGTGCCTTTATCTCTGGCTGCTATTGTCTACATGGTTTTCATGGGCCGTTTCATTGTTCCGAAGAACTATTCTGACGTAAGCTCTGCAGGCCAGGTAACAACCTCAGGTACGCCACGCTCCCGCATGATCTGCGTGTTCATCCTGCTCTTCGTTATCTACGGCCTTATCTTTGGTATTCCAGGTCTGACTCAGGAAATGGTAGCCGTAATTGGCGCTCTGGCCTGCGTACTCACTGGCGTGCTCAGTGAAAAGAAGGCCTATCAGGGTATCGACTGGGTAACTATCTTCCTCTTTGCCGGTATGCTGCCTCTGGCCAGTGCCATGGAGAAGACCGGTGCCGGTGCCATGATTGCTGATGTGGTAGTAGGCATTATGGGTGACAGCCCAAGCCCATACATGTTCATGACTGTGCTCTTTGCCCTGTCCTGTGGCCTGACCCAGTTTATGTCCAATACCGCCGCCGCAGCTCTGCTCTGCCCTATCGGTATTTCCATTGCTGCCAAGATGAACGTATCTCCATATCCTGTCATCATGGCTATTGCCATCGCCGCCTCCTGTGCCTATACCACTCCTGTAGCTACCCCTCCAAACACTCTGGTGCTGGCCCCAGGCAAGTTCAAGTTTATGGACTATGTGAAGGTAGGTGGTCCACTGGTTATTGTTTCCCTGCTCATCTGCGTGGTGATTATTCCAATGGTCTGGCCTTTTGATGACGTAGCCAGCTCAGCTGCCGCTCAGGGCGTTGAGGCAGCTGCTGCCACTGCCGATCAGGCCGCTGCCGCTGTCAGTGCCGCACCTGATGCCGCCGCAACCGCCGATACTGCCGCACAGACAGCTGCAGTAGCGGGCGCTGATACATCAGGCACTGCTGCTCAGGCTGAAGCAGCAGATACAGGAACTGAGGCTGCTGCAGACGCTCATCCTGAGGGTTAATCTGCAGCCAGGTAATAACAGCTCCAAGCTCGAGAATTACCATGGTCAAGGAAGCATCAGGCATTCATTGCTGATGCTCTCCGGTGGCTGACAGTTAATGCTACTGTGCTGATGCTCCCAGGTGACTGGAGCTAAATCGACTGTATGACCTTGATAAAGTGGCTTCCCAATGGGAAGCCATTTTTGTTTCTGGCGCATGCAGGCGGTAATGCACAGCGGCTTGAGATCATGTCCTCAGCCCCTTACCTGGTGCTGATAAAGTGCAGGATCTTTTTGCATGCCCGCATTGCGCCATAGCCGTAAGGCAAAGTTATGAGGTGGCTCAGCTTTACAGTGGAGCGTTGCTCCTGGGGCGTGGCTGGCTCAGACCTGCATGATTACATGGTAATGATATGGGCGGCATACGCAGATGGTGGTCATCGTATGGCAATGTAATGGCCGCATGAGAAGATGGTGGTCATCGTATGGCGATGTAATGGCCGCATGCGCAGATGGAGGTCATCGTATGGCGATGGAGAGACATCATATGACGATGGAATGGCAGCATGCGCAGATGGAGGAACTGTGCATGCAGAGTGATGCACTGCCTGACGTTCTGACCATGTATGAGTGTGCTGCTGGAGCTCTATGGGGATCAGTGGCTGTCTGGTCCTGGTCATAAGGCTGGCTCTTGCAGGTGGGTGCAGTTAGAGTGATAGGAAATTATCAATCTTTGGACTAAACATAACAGAAAAGTGGAGCAAGCCCGCAAAACCGCACCATAGTTATTGGCCGCTTACTGGTGCTGGTGTATATTTTAATGAGAAATATATGCACGTAGGTTTAGTCATGAGCAGGCCTGGTTGCAGGGCAGCATCTTGAGCTGCCGGGCAGGTGTGTTCTGTTAAACGTGCATTATCTCCGCGTCTTCTGCTGTGAACAGAGGCGTGCCTTTAAAGGGAGCTCAGTACAGCGTGAGTCCCATCTGATACAGGCTGGTAAAGCCGGTATTAATGAACCATGAATGTCTGACTCCGGGATGATCTGATAGGCATGCCGGGCACTGTGCTGCGGCTTGCTTGTGATAGTGAGAGCCTGTATTTTTCCGGATTAAGCTCTGTGCTGTCTTATCAGAACTGTGGGGTATGGTTGACCCTCATGCGGGTGTTGACCGCTTGATACGGTCCACCGTTGTCTTCCTGTGCAGGAGGGAACGGATGACTGTAATGACTGTGGCAGTCTAGGGATTTATTTATGAATCTTCTTAATATCATTCAGGGCTTTGACTCCGAACTGTACGATTTTTACGAGAAGGAACTGGAGCGCCAGTACTACTCTGTATCCTTTATCCCGGACGAAAACAGTATTTCGCCTCTTTGCTCGGCCATAATGGGCAATGTGCTGGTAAACACCCAGCATTCCACTCCTTATTCAAATGGCAACTTCATCGAGAAGCTCACTGCCCGCCGTGTCTGCGAGCTGTTCAATGCTGAGCATGCCAACGTCAAGTCCATTACCATTGAAGTTGCCTCACGTGTAGTATTCAGCGCTCTTGCCGCTCGTGGCGATACTGTCATGTCACTGGACATGCGCAAGAAAGAGCACTGCAACAGTGAGTCCCTTGCCTACCACTTCGTAAACTTCGGTGTTGACCCTAAGACTCAGCACCTGGATTACGATGCCCTGGAAGCATCAGTTAAGACTACCAGACCAAAACTGCTGGTTGTTTCCCCTATCAACTATCCACAGCCAATTGATTACGAGCGTTTTGGCCGTATTGCCCATGAGAATGGTGCCTTACTGTGGTGTGATATTTCCCAGATCGCAGGTCTGGTTACCGCCGGTGTTATGGCTACCCCGCTGCCTCATGCTGATGTGGTTACTTTTACCACTCAGGGCGCTCTGCAGGGCCCTCACTGCTCAATCATTGTGTGCAAGAAGAGCCTGTCATCAGCAATTGATCGTGCAGCTGTCAGCTCCGGTCAGGGCGGCCTTGGCTCCTCTGAGCTTACCGCTCTTGCTGTTCGTATGCAGGAAATGCAGTCTCAGGAGTACAAGCAGTACTGCCAGGCCGTGCTCACCAATGCCCGCTCCCTGTCCAAGGGCCTTTCTGACAGTGGCATGCGCCTGATTGGTGGCGATACCAACTCCCACTTTGTCATTGTTGATGCTCAAAGCTGTGGCATGTCAGGTCGTGGTGCCATGGAGAGCCTTGCTGACTGCGGTATTTTTGCTCGCAGCTGCCATATCTACACTGCAGATCCTGATGTCAAGTTTGATGCAGTACGCTTCAGCTCCATGCCAGCTACTACCCGTGGTATCAATACTGATGACATGTACCGCCTTGGTGTACTCATTGGCAAATTCCTGGCAAGCCCAACTCCTGAAAATGAAAAGAAGCTGCATGGCCTGGTCCGCGATCTTACCCTGATGCTGCCTTTATTCAACGAGCGCTGGCTGCAGGAAACTGTTAAGGGCAATCTCGGTGGCAGCTACAGCTATATTGTCAAGTCAGACTCCAGCACCGGATCAGATCAGTTCCGTATACCTTCTCTCTTTAGAAAGGTCAGAAAGTAGGCCTTTCAGGGAGCGCAACATAAAGCATGTGCTCTGCTCTGCGCGTCTCTATGTTCAAAGCTCAAATCATGAATCATAAAAAGGCTATATTGCTTACGCAGTGTAGCCTTTTTATTTTGTCTGACCAAACCGGAAAGTGACGGATATTTTGTTTGCACTTTGCAAAAGACTGCAAAATTTGCAGCAACAAAATGCTAAAAAAGCAAATTTTACATAGAAAATTATTTGTATAAATCTGATAAAATTGCCTTAAATATCGAATTCTGATGCCTGCCAGTTATTCATATTATTATTTATCGATTGCAAGCAGATTTTGAATTTTACTCAAAAATTGCGAGTCATATCGCGTTTTGCAGTGAAGAAATGCATAGCATTTGACAGTTTATTTGATAAATCAGCGCTTTTTGTGGACAATGGCAGCAAATTCATGTACTGCAAATAATTACATTTTTTGCTGCAAAATTTGCAATATCACACTCATTGCACTTGCTGTACCTGAGGGCCATACTGTCATGACTCCTGTCATCGCGAGGTAACAACTGCGGCCCTTGCTGCCTGCTGCAGGCTCCTGTTGCTACAGTAGCGAAGGCATGCTTCAAAGTACAGTGAGAGTGTCCCTTTTATCATCAGGCCAGTCAGGGGCAGGTCAGACACCAGACTCATACTGAGCATAAGCTGCATTAGTTCTTTTGTGCCGCCACTTGAGGTGTCTTTTGCGCTGATTTATGCGATCATTGGGCGTTTTTCAGGCCGGTCAGAATATTGATGCTGGCCATTTCAGACAGTGGTCTTAAGCATTCTGCCCTGATCTGGCAGATGGATAAAAGGAAAGAAGATGAGCACTTCAATGAGCAGCTCAATGGAGAGTGATATGGATGCAGCATGCGCAGTCTCAAAGGAGCAGTCAGACTCAGGTGCGGGCGCTGCCACAGACAGCAGTAAGCGCACTGTATTTCTGGACAGTGAGCGATTTTCTGTTGCTCCAATGGTGGATGTAACCGACTCGGTATTTCGTCGTATGGCCCGCATTATGTGTCATAAGGCCATGCTCTATACCGAAATGATTGCAGCTCAGGCTCTTGTGCATGAGAAGTATCACCTTATTGATTTCAGGGATGAAGAGCTGCCATGCACGCTCCAGCTTGGTGGCAGCGAGCCTCAGGCTCTGGCGCTTGCAACCCGTGTGGGTGCTCAGCGTGGCTACAGTGCCATTAACCTCAATGCCGGCTGCCCATCAGACAAGGTACAGAGCGGCAATTTTGGCGCTGTGCTGATGAAGACTCCGGCCCTTATTGCTCAGTGCTGGCAGGCCATGCAGGAGGCTGCAGGAGATATCCCTGTTTCAGTAAAGACCCGTATTGGCGTGGATGAACTCGACAGTGAGGATTTCACCATGGAGCTTATGGGTACCATTTATGAGGCTGGCTGTCGTCACATCATTGTGCATGCCCGCAAGGCCTGGCTTACTGGTCTGTCTCCTAAGGAGAACCGCACTGTTCCACCACTGGACTATGAGCGTGTCTTCAAGATTAAGAATACCTTTGACGGCCTTAAGGTCACCATCAATGGCGGTATTACCACCATTGAACAGTGCCGTGACCTGCTGGGCCTTGTTGATGGCGTAATGCTCGGTCGAGCCATTATCGACAACCCATATCTGCTGACCCGTGTGGACAGCGATATTTTTGGTGCTGACACCGGCACCGCTGAACTGACCCGTGAGGCCATAGTAGAGAAGATGGTACATCTTGGAGAGCAGCTGGCTGCCGAAGGTCGTGCCGTGCATTTCCTTTACCGTCATCTGCTGGGACTGTATAACGGCTGTCCTAACTCACGACTCTATCGACGTTATCTTTCTGAAAACATGAACCTCAGAGGAGCCAGCCCTTCCGTTCTTGCCCATGCCGTTAAGGCCATGCAGCGCGCTGGTGGCACCTCATGCTTATCTGGCGCAGATACTGTTACCACTCCGGCAGACTGTGGCTGCAGCTGATCAGCAACTGCTCATCTGGTCGTGCGACAACCATGATATGAACGCGTTTTATAGCGCTGTATGTGATCTTGTCGCTGATCTGCACCAGTCAATCGTGACATAATGGTTGATGGCCCGCTGCAGGTTACAGACCTGCGCATAAGCTGTACTTTTTGCTCTTTCAGGCAGGACAGGTCTGCTTACCATAAAAATGGCGCATGCCTGGACTGTGCACTATGCTGCGACGCTCCGCACCGCACTGCATTGTGCCGGCTGCACCGCACTGCACTGCACGCGCATGAACTGGCTGATGGACTGTTTATCCGGTTCTGTAACAGCCAGTCAGGGAGTAAAGAGCAATGAGATCAGCTTCATAAGGAGAGCGGGTTGATATCGCCATGCAGAGCATGGGAACACGGGTGCACGTGCATTCTCACACGTTCAGACACGTCTGCCTGTGTTCCAGTGCTTGCTGATACAGCCAGAGCCGTCAGGCTCACCTCGGCTTGTCAGGGCGTAAAGAGTGTGAGTGAGGTGATTGTTATGGATTTGAATTCCCGCGTAGAGCTCAACAATGGCGTGAGCATGCCACTGCTTGGTCTTGGAGTTTTTCGTGCCCATGGAGGCGAGGAGGCCAGGTCAGCAGTGCGTACTGCTCTGGAAAACGGCTACCGCATGATTGATACTGCCCGCATTTACTGTAATGAGCGCAGTGTCGGCAGAGGTGTCCGTGACTCCATGGTTGCCCGAGAAGATATTTTCATCATCACCAAACTCTGGAAGGATGACTTTGACAATCCCCGCCGTGGTCTTGAGCAATCACTTGAGCGCCTCGGTATGGATTATGTTGATCAGTTTCTGCTGCACTGGCCTTTCAAGGGCTTTGAGAAAGCCTGGCTGGAGCTTGAAAAGCTCTGCTCTGAAGGTCTGTGCCGCTCAATAGGTGTCTCCAACTTCAAGATTCATCATCTTGAAGAGCTCAAGGAGGCCGGGGCAAGTGTTGTTCCTCAGGTAAATCAGGTGGAGTGCCACCCTTACAATCATGAGACTGAGCTTATCAACTGGTGCCGTCGCAGGAACATTGTGGTACAGGCCTATGCCCCTCTTGGTGGTGTAGGTAATACAGTGCTCAGTGATCCGCGTATCACTACCCTTGCTGACTATTACAAGGTCACTCCTGCTCAGCTGGTACTGCGCTGGAACATGCAGCGTGGTGTTGCTGTTATACCAAAGTCTGTCCGGGCCGAGCGTATTCTCGAAAACTCGCGTGTTTTCGGATTTGAGCTTTCTCAGGACGACATGGATGTAATGTCCGATATCAACTCGAATCTGCGCCGCGCCTATGATCCTGACAAGATTGATCAAAGACCGGCAGGAACCTTTCCTAAAATTATCGAAGAGGATTAAACAGTGGATAATGCCAAGAAGATTACCTGTGTAGGTTTAGGTGAAATCCTTTGGGACATTCTGCCTGACGGACCTCGTGTAGGTGGCGCCCCGGGTAATTTCACCTTCCACTCCATGCAGATGGGCCTTGATGCCTGCGCAGTTACAAGTCTTGGTGATGATGAGCGTGGCCATGAGGCTTTACGTATCCTCAAAGAGTATGGACTTAAGGTCCATGTATGGACCTCAGACAAGGAAACAGGCTATGTAAAGGCTACCCTTGACGAGCGTGGTGTTCCAGCCTACAACTTCGCTCTCGACACAGCCTATGACAATATGCCGTTTACTCCTGAGTTTGAGAGTGTTGCCCGCAATGCTGATGTGTGCTGCTTTGGTACTCTGGCCCAGCGTCAGGAAAACGGTTTAAGCCGCAAAACCATAAGAGCTTTCCTGGATGCCATGCCTTCAGGATCAATTAAGGTATTTGACATCAATCTGCGTCAGAACTTCTTTGATCTTGAGGTAATCAAGGCAGGCCTGGAGCGCTGCACCGCATTCAAGTGCAATGATGATGAGCTGCCTGTAGTATGCAGTCTTTTTGGTATTGAGCCGGTCCTGACTCCAGAGGACTTTTATAACAGCTTCCTGCGCGAGAAGTTTGATATCGACACCTTTATCTACACCTGTGGTGAAAAAGGTTCAGATATCTTCTACAAGGGCGAGCATTCCTTTGTCCCAACTCCAAAGGTTGATGTTGTAGATACTGTCGGCGCCGGCGATTCCTTTACTGCTACTTTTATAGCGCTGACTGTTCAGGGCGTAGACTTCCGTATCGCACACCAGACAGCTGCCGAGGTAGCAGGCTATGTATGCACCCAGCATGGTGCCATGCCTGTGCTCAGCCCTGAGCTCAAGAAGAAAGTTGAGGATCTGGTAGCCTCCGCAAGACAGGCATAACAGCCACCCATTAGAGCTGTCTAAGGCTGTTCCACTCACACAGCAAAACAAAAAGCCGCCCATGGGCGGCTTTTTTGTGTCTGAAAATCACCAGGGGAAGGACAAGCAGTTATTTTCCACTTACACAGCATCAGGCCTGCGCCTGCAGCATGGAGTGGTGCTACTCGCCACGAACTGGTTCATTGCAGTCAAAGTGACCGTCAAATACTTTAATGGCGTCCATACGGGCGGCTGCAGCTCCTTTCATACCCAGAACGCTGTCCTCAAATACCAGGCAGTTGGTATATGGCATATTCAGAGTAGAGGCAGCCAGCTGGTAGATATCAGGTGCCGGTTTGCCATTTTCCACCATGTCTCCGGAGATAATGGAGTCCAGATAAGGGGTAAGACCGGCCTTGTCCATCAGGTATCGAGCCTCATGCTGACGTGAGCTGGTAGCAATGGCAATACGCTGACCACGGGCATGAGCCTCCTTAATAAGCTTTACAAAACAGGCAAAAGGATCAGCCTGCTTTATGTAGATATTCTCATAGAGCTCATTTTTGCGGGTATTCATGGCCTCTGGATCAGCTTTTTCAGGTGTGGAAGACTGGTACTGTTCGCAGATGCGACGGGTGATAACAATACCTGGCAGACTGGCAAAGCCATATAAGATATCTGAGCTCAGACGCTCAAAGCCAAACTCCTCGAGCATGTGATTCCAGGCATCGTGGTGCCTGATTTCAGAGTTAATAACAGTGCCGTCCATATCAAAGATGAGTGCAGGATAAAGAGCAATGGTGCGCTCAAGCTGAGCAGTGGCGCTGTCAAAGCTGCAGCCACAATCGCATGAGCAGTCATTACCGCTAGCAGCTGTCACCTTGACCTCAGCATCGCAGCTGGAGTTATGGCAAACGTTATTACTCATCTTTTCTCCCTAAAAAACGCCTGTATATCGCCTAAATCAGCAAACAAACCTCACCATGAGAATTCAAAAATTCATCATTTAGTGGATACGTTTGCCGCTACGGCTGACTATTGTATCGCCAAAAGCCACCCCCTGACAAAGCCACCTCAAAAAGCTCACCCTGCAATGGGCACACTCCTGCAACAGGCACACTTCTGCAACAGGCAACAGCTTCATAAAAGTTAAATAAGCCATGCCACAAGTCCCATACGTTAGAGACCAATAAAAGCAATATAAATCACTTAAGGAAGCAAAAAGAGCCAAATAAAAAAGGCGAGCCCTTGTGGCTCGCCTTAGAAAAAGATAGATAAGTAGAGAGAAATTTTCTAATCAGTTTTGTATTTTACTGTCCGAGCAGATTAAGTGCAATAGTAGGACGCTGATTTGCCTGGGCAAGAACTGTCTGAGAAGCCTGCTGGATAATGTTGTTCTGGGTCAGGGCAGCGGTCTCAGAGGCGAAGTCTGTGTCCCTTATGCGGCTGCGGGCGTCAGACTGATTTTCAGAAATATTGGCCTGATTGCGTATAGTGCTTTCCATTCTATTTTGTAAAGCACCCAGTCCTGCACGCTTGGAATCAACTACCTGAATCAGCGCATCAATATGCTTAAGTGTATTGGTTGCCACATCAGCAGTACATACACCAAAACGTACAACAGCATTTTGAGCACCCTGGGCAGTTGACTTTACCAGACCCTTACCGCCAGTAGCAGTAACATCTGCAGCTTGAATACCGGCAGCATCACCAATTGATGACAGGGTAAAAGCCATAGCCCAGTCGAGATCCAGGGTGTTACCGGCATTGGCGCCAACCTGGAAAGTAAGCTTACCGTTATTTGGAATCAGGCTGTTAGGATTCTTTGCTTGATCATATTTACCGTTAAGAACCAGCTGTCCAGCAAATGTTGTCTGCTGTGCAATACGGGTAATTTCAGCTGACAGCTGGGTAACCTCTTCCTGGAGCGCCTTTCGGTCAGCAGCTGAGTTGGTGCCGTTAGCGGACTGTACGGCCAGCACACGGATGCGCTGGAGCATGTTGGTGGTTTCGTCCAGAGCACCTTCAATGGTCTGGGCTAAGGCAATGCCGTCATTGGTATTGCGGTTACCCTGGTTCAGGCCATTAATCTGGGAGGTCAGACGGTCGCTGATTTGCAGACCGGCAGCGTCGTCCTTTGCAGAATTAATACGCAGGCCTGATGAGAGGCGCTGGTAGCTTGTATTCAGGCTCAGAGTCGCATTGCTCAGCTTGCGCTGAGCATTGATTGAGCTGACATTCGTATTAACGTATAAAGCCATTTGTAAAGTCTCTTTATCTTAAATTAATCGTTAGCTCTGGCGTACTCTTAAATGGTTTTGTTTAGCTCTGTTGAGTTGCCTTGCAGGCAATTTCCAGGCGCCAGATATTGTTAACAAGCTATTAGCAACATGTATACCACTACCCTGATGGATGACTTATATATCAGGAATACAGCTTCATAAAGACAAACAAAAAGGCGACCATGGTCGCCTTGAATTCGATAAGAAATGAAAGCTTAAACGCCTTATTAACCGCCAAGCAGGCTCAGTGCAATTGTAGGACGCTGATTGGCCTGGGCCAGTACGGTCTGGGAGGCCTGCTGGATAATGTTGTTCTGAGTCAGTGCAGCAGTCTCAGAGGCGAAGTCTGTGTCACGAATTCTGCTACGTGCATCAGCCTCATTTTCAGAGATGGAGGCCTGATTGCGAATGGTGCTCTCCATTCTGTTTTGTAAAGCACCAAGCTCAGCACGACGGGAGTCTACTGCCTGGATTACTGAATCAATATTTGCCAGAGTGTACTGAGCTAAAGATGCGGCGGAAATAGTCCAGCGTACTTCAGCCTTGTTATTATTGTCGATAACAATTCCCTTATTGGCATCTACTGGAGCATTAGCAAGATTTTTTGCTTGACCAAGACCTGCCATTACAGCCAGTCCAGATAAAGTAAATGCCTGCTCCCAGTTAAGGGTAAGGGTATCATTAGCGTTAGCGCCTACCTGGAAAACAACCTTTCCATCAGCAGGAATAAGACTGTTCTTATTTGCTGTATGGTCATTAGCATTGTTTGCTTTACCGTTAATAACAGTAGCACCAGCAAAGGTTGTCTGGCGGGCGATACGGTTGATTTCCTGGGACAGCTGGGTTACTTCTTCCTGGAGAGCCTTGCGGTCAGCTGCAGAGTTGGTGCCGTTGGCAGACTGAACGGCCAGCACACGGATGCGCTGGAGCATATTAGTGGTTTCGTCCAGAGCGCCTTCAATGGTCTGGGCTAATGCGATGCCGTCGTTGGTGTTACGGTTACCCTGATTGAGACCATTGATCTGGGAGGTCAGACGGTCACTGATTTGCAGACCTGCAGCGTCGTCTTTTGCGGAGTTAATGCGCAGGCCTGATGATAGTCGCTGGTAGCTTGTATTCAGGCTCAGAGTTGCATTGCTCAGCTTGCGCTGCGCATTGATTGAGCTGACATTGGTATTAACGTATAAAGCCATTTGTAAAGTCTCTTTATCCTAATTTAAGCTGTTACTCTGGCGGGTTATTGAATGTCATATTTAGCTCATACTGATTGCCAGAGTGGCAATATCAGTGCGCCAGATGTCGGTTACAATCCATTAGCAACATGTATACCAGTGCCCAAATGGATATCTTATATATCAGGAAAATGATTAAAGTCAGACCAACAAAAAGGTGACCTGTGTTTTGGATACATAGGTCACCTTGATATTGGTAGAAACGAAAAAGTCAGTACGGCCTATTAACCGCCAAGCAGGCTCAGTGCAATAGTAGGACGCTGA
The DNA here is from genome assembly GCF_023050955.1 of Anaerobiospirillum sp. NML120511. Lineage (NCBI taxonomy): Bacteria > Pseudomonadati > Pseudomonadota > Gammaproteobacteria > Aeromonadales > Succinivibrionaceae > Anaerobiospirillum > Anaerobiospirillum sp. NML120511. The sequence continues at coordinate 96,796 of NZ_JALKIK010000001.1, read as the reverse complement.
TTGGCCTGGGCCAGCACGGTCTGTGAGGCCTGCTGAATAATGTTGTTCTGAGTGAGGGCAGCGGTCTCTGAGGCGAAGTCTGTGTCTCTTATGCGGCTGCGGGCATCAGACTGATTCTCTGAAATATTGGCCTGGTTGCGGATTGTGCTCTCCATTCTGTTCTGTAAAGCACCAAGTGCTGCTCTCTTTGAGTCTACAGCCTGAATAAGAGAGTCAATGTTTGCAAGTGTGTTTGTTGCAACCTCTGCAGTGCAGACACCAAAACGAATATAGTCTACATTGCCCGATTTTGATTTAACCAGACCTTTCTTGCCGTCCGCCTGATCGGCTGCTGCTTTGATACCAGCCTGAGAGCCGATGCCGCTTAAGGTGAACTCAGAGCCCCAGTCCAGATTAAGGGTATTACCAGCGTTGGCGCCTACCTGGAAAACAAGCTTGCCATCTGCAGGAATTAAGCTGTTAGGATTCTTCTGGGCATCATGCTTGCCATTGATGACCAGCTGACCTGCGAAAGTGGTCTGCTTGGCAATACGTGTAATTTCCTGGGAAAGCTGGGTAACTTCTTCCTGCAGGGCCTTGCGGTCGGCTGCAGAGTTGGTGCCGTTGGCGGACTGAACGGCCAGCACACGGATGCGCTGGAGCATGTTGGTGGTTTCGTCCAGGGCACCTTCAATAGTCTGGGCAAGGGCAATGCCGTCGTTGGTGTTGCGGTTGCCCTGGTTCAGGCCATTAATCTGGGTGGTCAGTCTGTCGCTGATCTGAAGACCTGCTGCGTCGTCCTTGGCGGAGTTGATACGAAGGCCGGAAGAAAGCCTCTGATAGCTTGTATTTAAGCTAAGAGTTGCATTGCTCAGCTTGCGTTGCGCGTTGATTGAGCTGACATTGGTATTAACGTATAAAGCCATAATCTCATCTCTTTATCACACGAGCTGTATCCTGGCGCTATACGTAAGATTGTTAAATAAGCCTTCTGTTTAAGGGGCTTGCATGCCAGGTAACAAAGTCGTTATTAGACCGGTGTATACAGGATGTAAATTGCAATAAACGTACCATTTATTGAATTTATGATTTTGCTCCAGGCCTTACTGGTACTGGTATTTCGATTCGTCTATTTAAAAAGGCGACCAGAGGTCGCCTTGAGCATAGAGGTGTAATAGATGATACCAGTCCGTTATACGCCTTATGCCCGCATCACCAGTATTTTGTTCTTTGTTGTACCAGGTGGTGGTCCGGGCTCATGCTGTGGGAATCAGTCGCGGCCAGCCCATGGTTCATCAGGCTGGATGATGTGGTCGCAGTCGAAGTTGCCATCAAAGACCTTTACGGCTGCCATGCCGGCGTTTTTGCAGCCCTTCATGCCGGTAATGGTGTCCTCAAATACCAGACACTGGGCCGGAGAAGCACCAATCTTCCGGGCGGCCATTAGATAGATGTCAGGAGCTGGCTTGCCGTTTTTTACCATCTCGCCTGTTACCAGAGCATCAATATGCTCAAGCAGGCCATTGCGTTCGAGCTGATACACAGCCTCTTCCTGGTGAGATGATGTGGCAATGGCCACAACGCGGCCCATGGCCTTGACCTCTTTGAGCAGGTCGCAGATTAAAGGGAATGTTCCTACCTTGCTCATATACTCATCAAGATAGAGACGGGTCTTAAGTACAGTCATGTCATGAGGATCGCCCTTGACGTTATACTCGTCGACCAGTTTCTGTGCCAGTACACGGGTGGGTAAACCTGCAAGGTCAATGAGCAGCTGAGTACTCAGGGGCTGCGCCCCGTGCTCTTCAAGCATATGGTTCCAGGCCTCACGGTGCCAGACTTCTGAGTTGAGCAGAGTTCCATCCATGTCGAAAATGAATGCCGGGTAGGTTTTGACAGCTTCGAGAAGAGATTGCATGGCGCATCCTGTATTAGTACAGCAGGGATTTTGGCAGCATGGTTCAGGGACTGTACCTGCTCTGCAGCTCCCTGTCTTTCCGGTTAAGAATTAATCACAACGTGGAAGTTCTTTAGTTCAAGACGTCTCCGGATGACATCACAGGCAGGACTGGTAAAGATCCTGCGGGCATTATCTGATTGACCTGGCTTTGCGGAGGCATTATGCAGTGTCATGCCATGCCATGCCATGCCATGCCATGCCTTGCCGTGCCATTGTTTGCGTGGAGGCACCCAGATTGCCTGACCATGCCTGGAGTGGCATTGCATTGCCGGGCCTGGTTTTCGTGGCAGGTGGTGCACCAGTCATGTCATGTCATGGTATACCTGGATTTAGTTAAGGCAACTGGCCAGTCTCATCAGACAGGCTGCATTATCTGTTCTGTATAAGAAAATCTAATAAAGTGATTGTGAATTTAATGTTAAATACTGCGATTTTAAGGGATTTTTCTGCTACTGAAAATTATGAATCTGTCGTTTGAAAGTGATTTTCAAGGACACGTTTGCTCTGACATGGGGCACAATAGTGTGCTTTGACGAAATTTATGTCCTGACTGGACTAAAAAAATGGCAGCCCCTCTATCAGGGAGCTGCCATTTTTTCAGGTGAATCAGATGTTAATACTTGCCTGCTGAGCATATGGGCAGATAGGGATATCAGCCTCCGCAGCAGCCACCGCCGCAGCTGGAGCTGCCCATCTTGATGTTACGGATAGCAGTGATTGCCTCAATCTTATCGTCAACAGACTGATTGCTGTTTTCGTTGGTAAGGCCCATGTTACGACGATGCTCTTCAATAAGACGGCTGTCGTCATCCCAGTCCAGAGGGTTGACCTCAACCAGAGTACCATCCTCAGAACGCATTACCACGCGCTCAATCTGAGCGTTGAGAATGAGGCGCTCACACATGGCGCAAGGGCTGATGTTTTTGGTAGGTGTATTGGTTGCAGCGTCGGTACCGCACAGGTAAAGGGTGCCTCCCATAATGTCCAGCGGGTTGCCATTGATGATGGCGTTGGCCTCAGCGTGAACGGCACGGCAAATCTCGTAGTGGGTGCCTGGCTTTACATTGAGCTCATCACGCAGACAGATACCAAGGTCGGAGCAGTTGTCGCGGTGGCGAGGTGCACCGTTATAGCCGGTTGAAACAATGCGTCCATCCTTGGATACGATAATGGCACCGTAACGACGGCGCAGACAGGTGGAGCGCATTGATACGGTCTCAGCGATCTCCATAAAGGACTCATCTTTTGATGGGCGGGTGTAAGTAGTTGTCATTGAAACCCTCGCTTTGAGCTGTCTATTACAGGCCTGCGTACTGAAAAACAGCCTGTCAGATCCTTCTGGCCCGGCCGGGCTTATATATATTGTACCGGATGGGGCAGTGCGGCACTATTGTACGCTGCAAAGATATGCAGGCAAGATGTACGCTAACCATTATCATTCTGTCAGGCTGAATCATTTTGCTCTCAGGCCTGAGTACCAGTTATGTAAAGTGCTTTATTTTCCCGTTTGTATAAAGCAAAATCCCGTGTTTGCGGCTTTTTCCACACATGTACTGCTGAATGCTCTTAGCGAAGTGCTGCCAGACAAAGTGAAAAATACAGTCAAAATGCAGCAGCTTACCAGTCATGGAACTCTGCTCATGAGCTGGTGATTGCTGGAGATGCCTTTGCGGCCTTTGCCAGCGATTAGGCCGTCTTGAGCCGCTAGAATCTGACTTACGGGCATGTGCAGTAAAAGCTGTGTACAGCTGTCAGATCAGTTCGCAGGGCGCTACATTAATGATGAGGTATTACTGTTGGTTGCGTGGCATGGGACTGGTGCAGGGGAATCGGTCGTATATTCTGATTTGTTGCTGGCTGGTCGGATTTATAACATTTTCCGGGCACGATTAATGCGGTTGCAGATGGCGAGGGTTGGTTCAGGTCCATTGATGGACTGTCATTTGCGATGATTGAAACATGCATTGCCAGGGCCAGAATCAGGCCAGCTTATGTATGTCAGGAGGTGCAGATCTTTGTTAAGTATATTTTCAGTCTTTGTCAAAAAAATGGTTGACAGTCACATATGCCCTCTTTAAAATATGCGCCGTCGGTGATTAGCGCAGTCCGGTAGCGCAACTGCTTTGGGAGCAGTGGGTCGTAGGTTCGAATCCTACATCACCGACCAGTTTTCTGAGCGCTTTATGAGCGCTTTTTTTTTCAAGCCGTTGGAAGTTTAAGTTTGCTGCCCTGCACAGTCCTAAGATAAAGGAGTGCATCAGCATGGAATACCAGGGCAGGGAGAATGTGAACATCCCTTTTCCTGCTTGCACGGCAGATGTCTGGCCAGACGGTCCGGTCGCAGACGTTTGGCATTAACCATCAATACGAGAGTATCTAATCATGGCTATTTCATTAGACGTACAGGTTCGCAATGACTTAGGGAGAGGTGCGAGCCGCCGCCTTCGTCGTGCTGAGCAGATTCCGGCAATCGTTATTGCCCGTGGCCAGGAGACCTTATCCATCATCCTGGACGAGAAGAAGTTAATCCAGGCTACCACTAAGCCAGAGTTCTTCACCGAAAACGTGACCTTAAACATGGACGGCAACCAGATCGTTGTAAAGCCAATCGCTATGCAGCGTCACCCAGTTTCCTCCCGCGTAATTCACGTTGACTTCCAGCGCGTTTAATCGCTGAAAGGCACGGAGCCTGAGGGCTCCTTACGCTGCGCTTAAAGCGCCTCTCAGGGGCAGGCTGTTCAACAGTCTGCCCCTGAGTGCATCTGGGGTCCATGTTTTTTCCCGACTGCCTGGATACGTGCTGCAATGTGGTTTTGGCAGGCCGCTCCCCATGTACCGGTACATGCATTCTGCTACATACGTATCTGTCCCGGTCTAAATCCATCCGTCCATCAGCCCATCCATCCATCCATCTGACCATTCATCCGTCTATCTGCCTGTCCATCCGTCCGTCCATCCATCCATCCGTTTTCGTCGGTACTGAGCGTTACTGAATTTGTCAGTTACCTGCCTGTTCTGTTAATGCGTTCTATTTCCTTTTATAAAATGTCGCCATGCGAGGTTTTGCTGCAGCTTTATGCAGGCGGGTTTTCGTCTCTGTGTGACCTCCTCATGTTTTGACTGTTACCTGTTTTCCTCCAGCTGCTCGTCAGGCATAGATTTGTTCTATTTCAACCCAAATAGGTGTGCTGTTCCTGGCAAAGCCTATGAGCATTGCCCCTGTCGCTGCCTTTGCTGTTGCCATGCTCCTGGATACGGTCATGGAGCTTTGAATATTTTTGGGACTTGCCTGGGGTGGAGGTGATTTTTTTCTGTGAAAAAGCTCAAAAAATCATTTGCTTTTTGCGGTCAAAAGCTCCATTATGTGATCTGAAACCTGTCAAGGGACAGGTAACTTATGATAGACACCTGACAGTTAACTCATTGACATGTTCAGGCCCCTGAAGACAGGGGAGGGACATGCTTCTCAAGGGCGCGACTGCCCCTCAGCTTTTGGCACCGACCTGTGCCGTCAGCTTTCACTGTGAGCTTTACAGCTCGTTTTTCAACAGCCAGATCTCTGTAATCTGAGCCCTCATTCTGGATCTTTTCGGCCCTGTACCGCTTTTCTGGCACGGCTCCCCAGTGGACTCCGCAAGCCAGGTGGCGTACCGCATGCTTTGGGCCTTGCGTACATACTTAATTATCTTTTCCTTTCTTTACTTCCCTGTAAACATGCTCCTGAGCTTTAGCTCTGCATCTGCAGCTTGCTTTGCCTGTGACTGCATTATGGCAGTGGCCTGGCCTGCTGACGGCTTAAGCTGCAGTCTAACTGCAGTTTGCTGATTGCGCAGAGCGCGGCAACGAGGGGCTGATTTACTCTCAGTTTAACTGCCTTGCTTCTACAGGCATGCTTGCATGCTGAGGTCGGAGCTCTGTGGCTTTGCTGCTGTCTTAAGTGGATGTGCTGAGCTTGCAGGCACATTTAGCGGTGTTACATCTCAGTGTGTTGCCTGATCCAGCTGCAAAGGCTGATGCCATGGCAGCTGAGGATTATGGCAGCAGTATGTGCTCTGCAGTGCAGTGTGCTCTGCAGGGGCGGGGAAGTGATGAGGGGAAGATTTTTGTACGACGGATGAGGGCTGACTGGTTCCCATGGGTTTTGGGATGCGGCAGGGCCTGAGGCCCCTGTCAGGTGCAGGAAAATATAAATGGAACGACCTGAAAACACTAATCTGCCGTCTGGCAGCTCCTCTACTTCTGGTAGCACTACCAAAGTTCTTTCCCGTTTTGCCGAGCGCGCTGCAAAGCAGGCTGCCCGCCGTGAAGCCCAGAATTCCCAAGTTGAATACAAGGTTACTGCCACCCCATGGGTCAGCGGTACCTTCAACCTGAGCAACCGTGATCGTGATGATCGTGGTTTTAGCCGTCGTGATCGCGATGATCGCGGTTTTGGCCGTCGTGATCGCGATGATCGCGGCTTTGGTAGGCGTGATCGCGATAATGAGCGTGGTCTGGCTCCTCGTGAGCGCTATGATCGCGATGGCGATCGTGGCTTTGGCCGTCGTGACCGTTTTGAGCGCGATGATGACCGTGGTTACGGCCGTCGCGAGCGCTTTGAGCGCGATGGTGAGCGCGGTTTTGGCCGTCGTGATCGTGATGAGGACCGTGGCTTTGGCCGCCGTGAGCGTGGTGAGTACAGTGACCGTAGCTCAGCCCGCCGTAACCGCGACCGTGCTGAGGGCCGTGGCTCTGACCGCAAGGTAATTGATGTACGCAGCATTTACCAGGGTGAAGTCCCTATGGGCTGCATGGTTTCCCTGCCTGTTTCCGAGCTGTCTGAAAAGGGCGCTTTTGTAAACGGCAAGGAGCATGGCGCTCTGTTTATTCCGAACTCCCAGCTGCCTGAGGGTATTGGTGAGGGTGATGAACTGCGAGTCTTCCTTTATAAGGATGGTGAGCGTACCCTTGCAACAGCCCGTCGCCCTTACATTGAGCTGGGCATGACTGGTAACCTGCGCGTAAACTCCATTGAAAATGGCACTGCCTATCTTGAGCTTGGCATCCCTAAGGAACTGGTAGTTCCAGTGTCTGAGCAGCGTTCACGCTTCTATGTAGGCTCTGATGCCATGGTGCTGGTTGCCATTGACGATCGCGGCCGTATCTTTGGCACCCAGTGTTTCAACCGCTACATAAGAGAAAGAGCCGAACCTGGTGAGTTTGAGGAAAACCAGCGAGTTCGCGTAGTAGCTGTTGCCCGTACTCCGCTTGGTATGCGCGCCATCATTGACGACAAGGTCTATGGTCTGGTCTATGAGTCTGAGATCAAGGGCGAGTTCATAATAGGCAAGCGCTACGAAGGTTATGTCCGTGCCGTTCGTGATGACGGCCGCCTGGATATCTCTCTTAGCGAGGCAGGTCGCGATGGTGTTGAGCACGCCGCCATGGATATTCTCCAGGCTCTGCACTTCTCTGACGGCGCACTGCCATTTAACGACCGCTCTGAGCCACATGTCATTGAAGACTACATGAAGATGTCCAAGGGCCGCTTTAAGAAGGCCGTAGGCTATCTGTACAAGCTGCGCTTCATTGAGATTATGGAAGAAGGCCTCAAGCTCACAGATGAGGGCTCTGCAGAGGCCGCTCAGCGTTTTGCTCACCTGTCCCGCCGCTCTGAGAGTGCCGTTGGTGCTGACAGTGACGATGCCGCTGCTGTCGCTTCCGGTGCTGGTGCTGGCGAGCACGCTGACTCTGATGCAGACGCAAGTGGTGCAGCTTTATCTGAGCGCTCCGGCGCGTGGGCTGACTCCGACACCGGTGCTGAGTCGTGCTTTGATGCTGAGCGTGATGGTCATGATAATGAGGACTCTTCAGAGCAGGCTGAGTCATCAGGCCGCGCTGACTATGCTGACATTGATGCCCTTGCTGATACTGATGCCAGCGGAGACAGCGACCCTATGGTCGATGAGGTTGTTCACGCCGTAGCCCGTGCCCGTCGCATGAACGGCAATGGTGGCTACCAGCCTCCATTTTCTGTAGACCGCTCTGCCAGATCAGAGTCTGATGATGACTTTGATATGGAGCGCCCTGCTGAGGCTGTAATCGAGTCCTCTGATGAGAACCGTGAGGAAGTCGAGCGTCGCGCTCAGGAGGTTCTGGGTGAGAGCCTTGAGGACTTCGGTGACTTCGCAGGTCGCAGCTCCTTTAATGCTGCTCTCGATAACGCAGCAAGCGCTTCATATGATAAGTCTGAAGACGGTGTTTATGGTCGTGAGCGTCGCGACAGCGATCGCCGTGATGGCCGTCGCTCTGACCGTCGTGAGGGATTTGGCGATCGTCGTGATGATCGTGGCAGCCGCTTTGGTGACCGTGATTCCGGTCGCCGTGGCGGATTTGGTGGTCGTCGTGATGAGCGCCGTGACAGCCGTGACGGCTTCCGTCGTGATGGTGATCGCAGAGACGATCGCCGTGATGGTCGTGAGAGCCGTTTTGGCGACCGCAGAAGCGGTTCTGGCAGCTTTGGTCGTCGTGATGATCGTGGTTTTGGTTCCCGTCGCGACGGTAACCGCGAGGAGCGCCGTGGTTCACGCGGTGATCGTTTTGACAGCCGCCGTGGCAGCTTTGGCGGCCGTGATGACCGCCGCGATGGAGGCCGTGACCGTGGTTTTGGTTCACGCCCTGACTCCGGCTCAAGGGGCTCACGTTTTGACCGCGACACTCGTCCATCCCGTGGTGGCCACGCCTTCAGAGGTCAGCGCTAACATTTTCAGTCGTCTTGAACGGCCTGACTTTACCTGAGCTTCCTTTTCAAAGGCATGGTCAAATCAGGCCAGATCACTGTAAGTCTCGACGGCCAGTTGCCAGATATGCAGCTGAGCTCTGAATGGCTTTTCAGACGGCTGTCATTTGGCATTGCCCAGTTACTGACTGGCGCCAGCTGGCGCCATAATAATAGAAGCGGCATATCATTCTGGTGTTAACCGGGGGATATGCCGTTTTTATTTTTGCTATGTTTTCGCACCCGGCCAATTCATGCTTTTGTGCATCAGCGTGTTGAGCTTATAATGCCCCAGTCCTGACCGTTGTCTTGACAGCAGCTTAACCCGACATGCACTGAAGCTTTAAAGAACATATTGTGCCTGTCATGCCGCACGGCCTGCCATGCCTTGTGGGCAGCCATGCCGTTCATGCCAGCCACGCTGCTCGGGCCAGCCATGCTGTTCAGGACGCTATGCTGCTCAGGTCTGCGATGCCGTTTAAGCCAGCGCTGCCGCTCAGGCCGCTGTGCTGTTCAGGTCTGCGTGCCGTTCAGTCCCTGCATGCTGCTCATGCCAGCCTGTTGACAGGCTGGTTTTTCCAGACAGGCTTTCCATGACTGGCCTTATGGTTCATGCAGACAAGATGGGATTGCAAGAGTGTGGCAGCGGCGCATTTTTCGATTTATCAAGAGCTTTGCAGCAATGGCAGGCACCTGGCACCTTCAGTCAAATGCAGGTGATTATATGCCTGATGCTGACTGTTTGAGCCTGATGCCTGTCATGGACAGGCTTTTATGTGCCCTTGATTGTCCGGCTCTGCGGACTGGACCTGGTGACCGGGTATTGCCATGCCGGCCTGACTGCTGCAGGTGTGTCTGGCAGAGTTGTATTTTTTGGGCCTGGATCAGGCCTGATACAGGGTGTATTAGTTTTTTGAGGATAGGTAATGGTTGAGTTTTTACTTGATTTACTGGCCTTTGTGGTAAAGGGTGCCATAGTCATGGCCGTGGTGATGATTCCGGTCATTGTACTGGTCAGTGTTATTCAGAAGGCCAAGAAAAAGACAGCCTTAGGTGAGGAGCGCGGCTCTCTGGTGGTTACTGACCTCAAGAAAAAGGCCCGTAACCGTCGTGAGCTGATGGAAAAGAGCCTCAAGCGCTCCAATCCTGAAGAGCAGCTGCATAAGAAGGAAATTAAGTCCGGTCTTGTCAAAGAGGATAAGGAAGAGGCTAAAAAGGCAACCTCCAAGCAGGCCCGTAAGGACAAGGTCAAAGAAGCCCGTGAGGAGCGAAATGCTTTAATAAAGGATATTGAAGAGCGTCGTGCCGCAGGTGAGTTCTGCCCGGAAAATCTCTATGTAATTGATTTCCGTGGATCTGCCAAGGGCAGTGAGTTCCGTCATCTGCGCATTAAGATTGAAGCCCTGCTGGAAGTAGCTACCAAAAATGATGAGGTGGTAGTGAACCTGATGAGCCCGGGCGGTCTGGTCAATTCCTACGGCCTTTGTGCCTCGCTGCTGCAGCGTATTCGTGACCGCGAAATCTACCTTACTGTTACTGTAGATGAGGTAGCAGCTTCAGGCGGATATCTGATGGCCTGTGTAGCCAACAAAATTGTGGCTGCACCTTTCTCCTACATTGGCTCTATTGGTGTTATTGCCGGTATCCCTAACTTCCGCAAGCTTTTAAAGAAGTTTGATGTAGATTACGAGCAGATTACAGCTGGCAAGTTCAAGCGTACTCTGTCTGTGCTCGGTGAGAATACTGAGGAAGGCCGTAAGAAGTTCAAGGAAGAGCTTGAAGCCGTTCACGAGCGCTTTAAGGAGCAGGTTCTGCGCTACCGTCCACAGCTTGATGCTGAGAAGATCGCCACAGGCGAGCACTGGCTGGCTGTTGATGCCAGGGAGCTGGGCCTCGTTGATGATATCATCACCTCAGATGATTACATTCTTAAGCGTATGGCTGTAACCACTGGTTCTGCACTCAAGATTGATTACAGGAAGCAGGAAAAGAAGACCCTGGTAAACCGCATTCTGCCAAAGGGTGTTCTGGGCTCCCTGTTCAGCTCTGACAAGTCTGCTGCCGAGCAGGCCGTAGATGAGATAGAGCAGATTGAGCAGAGCTCTTCCGTTCGCTGGCGCTAACTGATTTACGACAGATCCTGCACGGCAATCCTTTGTATCCTTGCGAAAAATCGCAAAATCTGCAGCTTTGCTCAGAAGCTTTATGCTTTGAACTGACTGCATCAGCTGAGCTTATTTTGCCTGTGTAATCTGTCCCTTTGCTGCCCTGGTTATACGGCGGCCTGGCCCTGCCCCGCATTGCGGAGTGGGGCCTTGTTTTATCTGCAGTGTAAGGCCATTAATGAAAATCTCAATGTAACAGGGACATCCCAAATCCAGGCTCTGTGTCGATATGGACAGGCTAATGCTCCAGTGCGCAGATTAGCAGCTGTCTGACTGTTGCTCTGAAAAGCAGCTACGTATATTAAGCGGGGCATGGCGGGGCATGGCAGTGCCAGTCCGGGGCAGTGCTCAGCCCCCTGAATGATGATGGTTGCTCAGGGGGATGAATACACTTACTGCGGCTCGCCCCATGCCAAAGACAGGCTGTCAGTCTTACGCAATTATGTATCAGGAGGGCCATGGTGACGGAGGCGCACATCCATGAGCAGCCTGTGCAGGTTAGCGCGAAACCTTTCCATGTGCTGAGCTAACAGTACGGTTTTTCCTGCTCCTGGGGATAGCTGCACGGTGCATTGGCCTGCCCGGTGGTCTGACTGGCGCGAGCCGGCCGGGTGTTCTGACCGGTGTGCAGGACTGGTCGATGCAATGGCCTGCCCGGTGCGCAGGACTGTTCGATGCAGTGGCCAGCCCGGTGGTCTGACTGGTGCGAGCCAGCCAGGTGTTCTGACCGCTGCGCAGGACTGTACGATGCAGTGGCATGACGGGTGGTGCTGGGCCTGTATGAGGCGGTGCACTATTGTGGATATTGTTTAGCGCCCTTCAGGATTTTGAGGAACTTTATTAGATTTTGCTATAAACAAGCATATATAAGGGCACTTTTGAGTAAAAGTTGCTATTGCGCATGGCGCTGCGGGAAAATTATTTCGCTTTGAGCCGCTTGCTCAACATGAATATCTGAGCTAGCCTATAAATAAGAGTGCAGAAAAGTTAACAGAAACGTCCCATAAAAGGGCGCTGTACGGAGACTGCAGTCGGGAGTTGATACCGGCTGTGAAATTACTGCGGTTTTCTGCGGTGAGCAACTCAACGGAACCAGACTGTTCAGTGGCGTGCCGTCATCTGGCCTTTATGGCATGGTATGGCATGGCCCGTATGGCCGGGCTGGCGTTACCTGCCTGGTTTTGCCTGACCTGAATATCCGTATACATTCATATATGGTCAATTTCAGGAAATTAAGGTTATGTCCTTGCACTGAGACCGTTCCCTTACGTTCAGGCTCTTGATGATGAGCTCTGGATGTTCAGTTGAGGATACTGGTCTGAGGTCACTGAGCGCATGCTCCGGCAATTAATGTTATGTCCTTGCGATAAGGCTGTGCCTGTTGCTGATGCGGTGCTCTGCTTTTGGGGCTGATGCGGTCAGACATGCACATGCGGTTAGACATGCACATGCTGCGGGCATGCACATGCTGCTGGGCATGTACCTGTGGATGGCAAAGGCCTGCAGGAAGGTTCTGGAATGCTGCCTCTTACCCGAATGGCAACCTGCCTTGCCCTGAAACTGTACGCAGATTTTGCTTATGCCGTGCAGTGTTTTATCAGGCTTACAGGCCAGGGCTGCAAAGATACCGGTTCTGGCTTCATTCAGGCGTGATTGGCCTGTATGGAGGCTGTACTGTGTGGCGGCCGGGCTGTGTGTGATGCAGAGCATCATGGCGGGAGGGTCGGGCCAGACCAGCGCTGTGAGAGCGCAGGCTCGTGGTCTGCCATGGATCATGGTGACATGATCTTCAACAGCGCTGCCTGTAAAGGCGGCTTTGTGCTGTCTGAAAAGCACACATTTTCAGCGCACTGTCATGCCGGACGGGCTCTCATGATGCCTCAGGGCGGATTGCTTATTGTTAGACCTCAGGATGTCCTGAGGTGAGGAAAAGGAATGGGCAAAGCGTTAGTTATTGTAGAGTCTCCATCCAAGGCCAAAATCATCAACAACTACCTTGGAGAGGATTACATTGTTAAGGCCAGTGTCGGCCATATCCGTGACCTGCCTACAGGTGCCACCAAAAGCCGCTCAGCCAAAGGTGAAGATGGCGAGCCGGTCAAGCGCACCCGCAAGACAGCTGAGGAAAAGCGCTCTGCACTATTTGATCGTATGGGCATTGACCCGCTTAACGGCTGGAAAGCTCATTACGAAATCATGCCGGAGAAGACAGCTGTCGTAGCTGAGCTCAAGCGTCTTGCCAAGAGTGCAGACGTCGTTTATCTGGCAACCGACCTTGATCGCGAGGGTGAGGCCATTGCCTGGCACCTGCGCGAGATCCTGTCATCCAAAAAAGAAGACAAGCCTTTCTGGCGTGTCAAATATCCTGAAATTACCCGCAGCGCCATCCAGAAAGCCTTTGCCAATCCAGAGCAGGTTAATATGGACATGGTTAATGCCCAGCAGACCCGCCGTTTCCTCGACCGTGTAGTAGGCTTCATGGTAAGCCCGCTGCTGTGGGAGAAGGTCGGCCGAGGCCTGTCTGCAGGCCGTGTGCAGTCTGTAGCCGTAGAGCTTATTGTTGACCGTGAGCGCGAAATCAAGGCTTTCATTCCTGAAGAATACTGGACCATCAGTGCCAATACCCTGACCCCTGGTCAGGAGCAGCTGCAGCTTATGCTGGCCACCGAGGGCAAGAGCAAGGTAAACATTACCAATGCCGCTCAGGCCCAGGAGGTAGTAAACCAGCTGCTGAGCCAGACTTTCCAGGTAGTCAAAATCGAGTCCAAGAAGGGCTCAGCTCACGCACCGGCACCATTTACCACCTCAACCCTCCAGCAGAGCGCCAACACCCGTCTGGGCTTTTCCGTAAAGAAGACCATGACTGTTGCCCAGCGTCTGTATGAGAGTGGTCTGATTACCTACATGCGTACTGACAGCGTCAACCTGTCACAGGAAGCCATTGATGCTGCCCGTGACATCATTGCCGAAAACTACGGCAAGCAGTACCTGCCAGAAAAGCCAAATATCTACCAGTCCAAGGAGTCAGCTCAGGAAGCTCACGAAGCCATTCGTCCATCCCATCCTGAGTTAAAGCAGCTCCCTGGCAATATCGATCGTGATGGTCAGCGTCTGTATCAGCTTATCTTCGAGCGTTACCTCGCCTGTCAGATGAGCAACAACATTTATGAGACTCGCTCCATTACCGTTCAGGCCGGCAACTATTTCTTAAGAGCCACCGGTCGTACCGATATTTTTGACGGTTTCCGCATCCTGCTGGGCGGTCGCAGTGACGACAAGGTGCTGCCTGATGTATCAGAGGGCGATACCCTCAAGCTCGAAGAGCTGATCCCGGCTCAGCACTTTACCCAGCCTCCGGCACGCTTCAGTGAAGCTACTCTGGTTAAGGAGCTGGAAAAGGATGGTATCGGCCGTCCATCAACCTACGCCTCCATCATCAATACCATTCAGGAGCGTGGCTACGTAAAGGTTGAGCGCAACCGCTTCTTTGCTACCAAGATGGGCGAAATCGTAACCGATCGTCTGCGTTACTCCTTTGCCAATCTTATGGATTATCACTTTACCGCTTCCATGGAAGAGTCTCTTGACGAGATTGCTGCCGGACGCCGTAACTGGATATCCAGTCTCGATGAGTTCTACAAGGACTTCTCTGACCATCTGGAAAAGGCCATGCTGCCAGCTGATCAGGGCGGTATGCCGGAAAACCGTGCCATTGAGACCGACATTATGTGCCCAAGCTGCCATAAGTATCATATGGCCATTCACATGGGACGTACCGGTACCTTCTTAAGCTGCATGGGCTATCACGACCAGGAGGTCAAGGCCAAGGATCGCTGCCGCTGCACAGTCAATCTGACTCCAACCAACGAGCAGCAGATTCCTGATGGCGCCGAGATGGATGAGGCTACTGAGGCCGCGCTGCTGCTTGAAAGCCGCCGCTGTCCTAAGTGTGGTTCACGCATGGAAGCCTATCTCATCGATAAGAACAACAAGATTTACATCTGCTCCAATGCCCCTGTCTGTGACGGCTTCTTAAGAGAGCAGGGTGACTTCTCCGGTGAGGCAGCTGCAGGCCCTGTAGTTGAGTGCGAGAAGTGCGGCCATGACATGGTTCTCAAGGAGGGCCGTTTTGGCAAGTACATGCTATGTACCAACGAGGAATGCAAGAACACCCGCAAGATCCTCAAGAATGGTGAGGTAGCACCTCCACGTGAAGATGCTGTTGATCTGCCAGAGCTGATCTGCAATCAGAACCCTGAGTCCCACTACGTGCTGCGTGACGGTGCCTCAGGTATCTTCCTTGCAGCCCACGACTTCCCTAAGGTACGTGAAACCCGTCCGGTAACTGTAGGTGAGCTGCGCCGCTTCCGTGAGCGCATTTCTCCAAAGTTCTACTATCTGGCTGACGGTCCTGAGTTTGACAGCGAGGGAAATCCGGCTCAGGTACGTTTCTCCCGCAAGTTCAAGGTCCAGTACCTGTCTTCTGTTGATGCCAATGGCAAGCAGACTTCCTGGGCAGCCTACTACAAGCCTGAGAGCAATACCTGGGAAGAAACAGTAATGCGCCGCTCCAAGACAGCTGCAGCCGCAGGCTCAGCCGAGGGTGAGGGTGAAGCTGAGGCTCCAAAGAAGCGTGCCACACGTAAGAGCACAGCCACCAAATCCAGGAGCACCACCAAAACCACCCGTAAGAAGGCCGAATAAAGCCTGATATCTTACATACCTCCCGCATGAGACACACGGCGCAGCGCAGCAGCGCCACCGGCATTCAGAGCAAGCTGCTATGCAGCCGCCGCTGCCGCCGCCGCAGGCGTCCTCAGGCCAGCCTGACAGCCCGGCCATTGCAGGGAGGTAATTACAGCGCCTCAGCAGGCTCCCGCCTGCCGGGGCGTTGTGCTTTCTGGCGACAGAGCGGTTAGACGGTCCTGGACTGACAGTCGCGCTGCAAGGCATGGGCGTGGCACAGCCGCCCATGGAGCAGGGAGCAAAGTTGCAGTGGCCATGGAGCAGGGAGCAAGGTTGCAGCGGCCCATGGAGCAGGGAGCAAGGTTGCAGCGTCGGGCCTGTCTTATGGGGCTGATGTGATAAAATAGCGGCGGCCCCGTGCGGGATGTTTGAGCACCAGTCAGGAGTCCGATGACGTGAACCGTAACCTTTATTATGCTGTTCCTTTGCCTTTGAGTGCCCCTTCACTGCATTCCCGTATGGCAGGCATGAGCATATTGCGTATTCCTGAGGGGGTATCCCTTGACTATGCTACTGTTCGCAAGCTGATGCTGTGCCGCATTCCTCTGCATGGTCTGGTGTCCCCGGCCTTTCTGTTACGCCAGAATATCGATCCTTTCAATCTCAAGCACGGTATGACCTCGCTGGAGTTTATGACCGAGGCTTCAAGTCAGCTTCGTCCTCTCCAGGAAAATGACGTGCTTGTCACATTTGCCATGCGCCACCTGTCGGTGTTCAATGCCATGGCCATTCAGAATTATTTCCTGCCTGATATCTTTGCGCGCTTTAACTACATGGTCGATCTCAAGACCGCTCTTGAGACCTGTGCCCTGTTTGGTAATACCAGACTGCGCCGCATCACCAATCTCAATCAGGTAGCAAGGGATCTGGGATTTACCGGAGATCTGGATAACCAGCTCATCAGAGCCGATGCCCTGCATCATATCTTTACCTGGCTCAATGAACACGATCCAAAGATCATGTCCTTCCTGTGTGCCCCTCGTGCCCGCAGACTTAACCTGCAAAACGGACCCTACTTTGTGCACATTGATGAAGGCCGTCTGTGCCTGATACGTGTGCTCAGCCAGAGTCAGGATCTGCGCCTTGTCAAAGCCATCAAGAATGACGGCAACAGCTTAAGCCTCATTACCATCAACCTTGATCTGGCTCCGCTTATGGCCCCGCCAGGCATTCTTACCCCTGAGCGCCAGCAGGAACTCAAATTCGATCTCAATGCCGAACGTGCCCGCCTGGAGAACGCCAATCTGGCCGACCTGTTGCCTCACGACCAGCTCAAGGCCCTGCAGCGTGCTGCAGCCGGCATAGCCGATGGCGCCACCGGCAGCGCCGCTGCCGACCCCAGCGCTGCTGCATCTGCAGCAATTCCAGCTGCGCCTGCGTCTGCTGATGGCGGCCATGATGCCGGGGCACCTGACGATGTTCAGGGTAAGACTCAGGCAGAGGCTGATGACGTCACGCTTGATGGGGTCCAGATTGACCCTCAGGCTCTGTATCAGGCAGCAGCTGCTTTTACTGATAAGGACCTGCCTTTCTACGATCTCTACTTCAAGAAGCTTGCACCTTACGAAAAGCCTGTGTTTGAGCGTCTGATGAGTCATGACATCAGGCTTGAAACCAATCTGTCCATGGTGGGTAATCCTTACACCCGCTTTGCGGCCCAGGCCATGTGCTATTTCAATGAGAACTTTCCGGGGGCCTGTTTTGAGGCCGAGCGCGACATTTATGAAGAGTACTGTCGCAATCAGTTCAACCGCAGGGCTAAAAGCCTGATGCAGGAGTGCCAGATGCTCTTCAATACCATTGATGAAAAGGACACCCGCTCCATGGTGCTGCTCCGTCGCATCAGTGAGTACTTCTAGGGAGCAGCCCGCACAGCAGTCAGCGGCAGCTGGCTGCATGCAGCACCGCCTTGCTGTCGCTCAGGATGCCCTGTGGCCCGCTATGCCCCAGCCCCCGGAATCAGCACCGGCATCTGCTGCCATGGCGTCAGCAGCTCACCTGCTGCCATGGCACCTGCCGCCAGCAGCTGAGCTGCGGGTATTGCGCTCAGTCTCATGGGCCATAAAAGCAAAAAGCAGATTAGATTACTCTAATCTGCTTTTTGCGTCTTTGCAGCCTGCGGGAATGATCGCGGCAATGGCAGCGGCCCCTGACTGTCTCAGAGGCATATATGTGAGCTGTCCGGGGATTACTCGCCGTCGTAGCCCAGCTCGTGGCGCTGCATATCACCTGATACGCCGTGAAGCAGGGTTACGCCCTCTTCGGCATCACGGCTGCCGTTCTGGAAGTGCTGCCAGTCAGAGCGGCTGTAGCCACGGCCACGGAAGCGGCTCATGGTGGTCAGGTCAGGATGGTTTTCCTCCATGAAGCGCTCGATGAGGTGATTTTCCTCTGAGGTCATGGCAAAGTCAGTAACCTTCTCATGGATAGCACGCATCCAGCCGTCGAGATAGGCTGTGGCAGAGCGGCGCAGGTTACGGTTATCTGCATTTTTGCAGGATTCAGACACGAGCTTGTAGATATCGCTCAGACGCTTGCAGCGCTGAATTTCCATAAAGAATGGATTGGCCTCTTTCCACTCATTGAGCAGCTCTTCACGTCTTCTGGCAAGGAAATTCTTTTTGGCAATAGCGGCCTGGCGGGCCAGAACAGTAAAGGTATAGGTGGCAGTCTGGCAGCGGTCGGACGGACCTACAAACACTACAGACTTAACAGTAGAGCCATTCATACGGTAAAAGCAGGTAAGACCGAAAGCTCGGGTTACAATACTGGACAGAATGGTATACATGCGCTTGTCTTTGAGGATAGAAGGTACCTTTTCCTCAGTTTCATTAATGGCGCGTAAGGCAACGTCCTCAGTTGAAAGCTGGTGGGCTTCCATAAGCTTGCGAGCGCGCTCCAGCGCAATGGCAGCCTCATTAGGGTTACCGCTTTCACTCATAGCAAGAAGCTTGGAAAGCTTATCCAGAATTCTGCTGTCAGCCATTTAGCCTGATCCTCATACGATTACAAAAATTACATTCTGCAGGGGCAATCCGCCTGCGACCGCAAAATTATAGCAAAACAAGTCTTTTTATGAAGAGCTGAGCCCCTTACTTGCAACTCAGCGCACATATATACACTACAGATGCCCGCAGCAGCGCTGTCATGGCATCACACCGGCACTGCAAATCATGGCCTTGCATCAGCACCGCGCTGCTGTGGCTTCACACCGGCACCGCTGCGATTGGCTTATACCGGCACCTCGCTGCCATGGCATCACACCGGCACCGCTGCGATTGGCTTATACCGGCACCGCGCTGCTGTGGCTTCACGCCAGCACAGTTACTGCCTCAAGGACCGCAAGGCGGCATGCCGTGGCTGCCAGCTTACTATGGCAGGAGCCAGGCCGGGCCCGGGCTGGGGTGGGGAAAAAAGGACCGGGCCTTTTGGGGCGCGGTCCTGATGGCCTGAGTGGTACTGCCTGGTATTGGTACCTGCCATGCTCAGGCGGCGTAACTTTCCCATCCCTTAACAGGGACTGCAGAATTATCGGAACTGGTTCTGGGCTGCGTTGTAGGTAAAGCCGGCCTCCTTGAGGCGGGTTACCAGCTTGTCCTCATCGATCTCGTGGGTCTTGCACAGATCTTCAAGTGAGCTGCAGCTGTCTCTGAGCTTGAGATTAACTGCAGAAAGAAGAATGAACGGGTCCATGGTCAGATAATTCTGAAAAATGTTTGGCATGCCAAATGTCCTTCAATTAACAAAGACCGAAAAGCCGAAAAATAACTGTCTCAGACCTCATGCTTATACAGGGTCATGCATATGTTACTGCTGACAGTGATGGCGGCATGATAGCACTGCAGGGGCTGATACCAGCAAATATCGATGAAACTTTGTGTTACCAGCCTCAAATTTTGGTTGAAAAACCATAATATGCACCATAATAATGCAAACTCTTGATGTTTTGTGCAGCAAAATCAGCTTACTGTCAGCCCCTGTTATTCAATTTTTTTCCGATAAATTCGGGATCTTTGTCATATTGAACACCATACCAGCCCATTAACAGGACAGGGGCACGGTTAAAACCGGACAAAATCTGTTTAGACCGCTGCGCATCCGTAACTGCTGCTGTATGGGATTGTGCAGTGATGGTCAGGATGCAGGCAGGCTGGCTTTGAGATTGACACTGCAAATGCCACGGCCGCGTACACGGCCACAGCGACGGACATGGCCATGGCAAGTGCTATGGCTAAGGCAATGGAATGGCCCGGGCTAATGCCAGTGCCTTACTGGGGCAGGCGGTTGGGACGGTAACGTTCGTGGTATTTGTTCATGTCTACCTCAAGCCACTGAGCGGCCTGTCTGTCAGTAAGGTCCAGCAGGGAGGGACTGTAGCTGTAGGAGCTGCCGTTACCGGCTGCGTTCTGATAGATCCTTCCGTAGGGATCGATCATCAGATACGAGTTGATCATGAGATCGCTGTTCTCATGGGCAATACAGTGGCTCAGATGACGGTGGGTGTGGAGAAAATGGCTGAACTGTTCATCAGTACAGAACTGCCTGTCAGTGTTGATACTGATGGCCTGCAGCACTTTCCATTTGTCAGGGCATACGGTTTGGATGAGTTCACTTAAGTCCTCGTCGAAATTGAAGGCATTGACCACGGTATTTATCTTGAGGTTGATCCCGGGACATGCTTTTCTCAATGACGCTGCCAGAGCCTGAATATCTTCAAGTCCGAGATTGTATTTGCTGTTACATCTTCCGGATCTGATATTAGTCTCAGGGTTAAGTGAGTCGACACTTATGCCAAAAACAGACATAAGCGGAGTATACTTTGTGACAAATGCGGGGGTGATAAGGGAGGCGTTGGTGATGATTGAAACGGCAAAACCCATTTTATGGGCTGTTTCAATAATGAAACCAAGGTCACGACACAGAAGAGGCTCGCCTCCGGCAATATTAAGCCGCAGGGTATCTGCACCATATACCGAGGTAAAGGAGGTGTGAATCCTGGCCAGGAGGGCTGTTATCCTGTCCCTGTCTGTGTGGACTTCCTGGCGGTCACAATCTGCGTATCTGGCAAAGCAGTAGTGACATTTGAAATTGCATTTTTCTGTTACATGCCAGTTAACAGTCAGGCTGTTCATCTTTGATATCTTCTTATATTGTGCCTGTTTCTCCTCAAATAAACTGTATTACTTCTACTGGACTAAGTTTCTGACCGGTCGGACTGATTCTGGCTCATGGAGCTGCCCCTGGCAGGTCCACTGTGCGTGTGGTCACGACCTTTTAATTTCAAAATATCAATATGCCCGGCACTAATGCCTGTGCAAAGTGCCTGTATTCGGGCCTGGCCTGAATAACATAGATGTAAGGCCATGAGTATTATAGATTCTTGTTTTGCTCATCTGATTAAAATTTGACTTTCAAAATGTCTTAGTGTGACAGAACTCACGTTATCAGATGGCTGCAGCCCATGGAAAGGCATACTATGCACCTCAATGGCCCAGTCACATTGGCTCAGTGCAGCAAAACAGATAAGGGACAGCTCCCGGGCGCAGAATGACAAAGCACTTTCTTAGTACCTGGCCACAGCCGCGACAACTGTGCCTGTCATGGTGGCAGGGCAGGGATGTTTTTTAAGGCCCGTCGGTTGGCCAAAAACAGCAGGGGCATGCTCCAGAATCTGGAGCATGCCCCTGTTTATGTCTGGCCCACAGCGCCCCGGTGAGGGTTGCATGGCCAGGCTGCCAGGCACTGGCCTTGCCAATCCTGGCAGTCATGCCATGCCGGGCAGGTTCAGGCCAGTCATGCCTTGCCATGCCAGTGCTGGCATGGCAGGCTGGACCTGAAGTTATCAGGCGGTTACGGTGGCCTTGATGGTGGCGCGCATGGCCTTGGCCTTCTCAACGGCGTCCTCAACTGAGGTGGAGCGGGCCAGCATTACACCCATACGGCGCTCGCCGCGTACTTCAGGCTTGCCGAAGATACGTACATTGGAATGGGCACCGCCGGTCTTGAGAGCCTCGGCAATGTTTTCGTAGGTGATGGTGGTGCCGTCACCTTCAACGAGCAGGGCTGCAGAGGCAGATGGGCCGATAAAGGTGATCTGGCCAATTGGCAGGCCAAGCAGGGCGCGGACGTGCAGGGCAAATTCGCTCTGATCCTGGGAGATCATGGTTACCATGCCGGTATCGTGTGGACGTGGGGAAAGCTCGGAGAATACTACCTGGTTTTCCTGACCAGGGCAGATAAAGAGCTCTACGCCAAAGAGGCCGTGACCGCCAAGGTGCTTGACCACCTTGCTGGCAATGCGCTCGCACTCAGCCTGGATGTCAGCTGGCAGCTCATCACCCTGCCAGGACTCATGGTAGTCACCATTTACCTGGTGGTGGAAGATAGGGCGGCAGAAGTGGATACCGTCAGCGGCGCTGATGGTTAATAAGGTGATTTCCTTTTCAAAGCGCACAAAGCCCTCAACAATCACCTCGGCCACACCGCCACGGCCTTCGGTGCAGGCCTTGTTCCAGCTGGTCTCAACATCCTCAGGGGTCTTAATGGTGCTCTGACCCTTGCCTGAGGAGCTCATGACAGGCTTCATAATGCATGGGTAGCCTACCTTGTCGATCTGAGCCTTTACTTCCTCAAGGGTAGTGGCAAAGAAGTAAGGGGAGGTTGGCAGACCGAGCTCTTCAGCAGCAATGGTACGGATCTGCTTGCGGTTCATGGTGATGTAGGCAGCCCTTGCTGTAGGTACTACGTGGAGGTTTTCCTTCTCCTCAAGCTCCATGAGCATGGTAGTAGCAATGGCCTCAATCTCAGGAATAACTACATCTGGCTTGATGCGGTGGATCTGAGCACGCAGGGTCTCAGGATCTTTCATGTCAAAAACGGCACGCTCATGGGCAACCTGCATGGCAGGGGCATTATCGTAGCGATCGCAGGCTACGACATGTACACCAAGACGCATCAGTTCAATGGCCACTTCCTTACCAAGCTCGCCAGAGCCTAATAACATGGCGGTAGTGGAACGTTGGGTAGCATTTTCAAGCTTAAAAGACATGTTTTAATTCCTGGTTTTCAACCTGAAAAACCGCCGGCATTCTTACTCCGGCCCGGCCGGGCCTGGGAGATAAGGTGCTGACGTATGATGTGCCGACAGACAAAGGTCATGCTGCCAGTAATCAGTATTACCATTGAACAGCGCCGGCTGTGCTGCGCATCGAGGAAGCCCTTACTGTGCTGCACATCGAGGAGCCCTTACTGAGCTGCACATCAAGGAGCTCTTACTGTGCTGCACATCAAGGGAGCCCTTGCTGTGCTGCACATTGAGGAGCCCTTACTGAGCTGCACATTGAGGAGCCCTTGCTGCGGTACACCTCAAGGCTTTCCATGCTGTGGAGCACACAGTCATTGACTGCAAGTCGTACAGCTGGCACAGGATGCGGTGCCTGCTGGCAATGGCTGCCTGGCACCAGGCTGGCACCGGATGCGGTGCTCGCTGGCAATGGCTGCGCAGCACCACTGGGGGGCGCTGCTCAAATGAGCTGACTGCGGGGCTGTCATGTACTGCAAGGGACAGGGCCCTGTGCAGCTGGGAGCGTGGCGTGCCTTTTGCCGGTATTTTGCGGAGATTTTCCTCCCGGCCGGGCAGGTGTAAAAGCTGATAATTCAGCGCCGCGCTAATTTAGTAATCCTGATTAATAAATGGTGGCCCATTATACCGTGCCGTGCCGTCACGATACACACATGAAAATGCGTTTCTTTCTTGTTTGACAGCATTGGCGCCCGGCGGTCTGATAAAAATGATCCATATTTTTAACAAATGGCTTAAAAAGCCATTTTCAGATGCGGGATATGGCTTTTTTCACAGGGCTCTTTAGGCTAGAATAGCGCGCTATGATGGCTGATGTGCGCCATTAGTATGTACACGCACAGCCATGCCCGCTTATACCACTGCTAATCCGGCAAGCAGGTGCGACACCTGCACCATTCCTGTGATGGGGGCTTAGACGGCTATATGCCTGAGTTCTGCCTCAGGGCATCCTGATGGAACAGACCAGCGGTCCAGAATGCTGACTGATTGCTGCAGTTTACGCAGCAGCTGATTTGGCAGGAAGCTGGATCCATGGCTCTCTGTATGCCTCCTGCCATGGCTTTGTTCCTGGCCTGAATATGAGGTCAGCATGAGCCTGTATTCAGGTCAGATCGGGGATTGAGGGTGGTTTTTTGGTGATCTTTGCAGATCTCGTGAGCTTGTCTTCATTTTTTCGGGCGTTTTCCTGATAAGATATGCCCATGCCCGCCCTGTGGGGTGGCAGCTGCTCTGACTCCGGTGCAGGGGCAGGGTAGACGGCAGAATTATCTGCCGGGAAGAATCATGATGAGCGCAGCAGTACCCCGCTGCCTGTTTATCTGACATAAGGGTACCAGGTCCGGTTGCCACAAAGGTTGCCGGGGCAGCTGCGCGGGCATAAGCGTGTCGCATAAATGTGAAAGGGGCAGGATGTTACTGCCCGGCAGTCAGTGCCTTAGTGCACCATCTGTCTGCAGGCTTTTGGCCGGCTTTCACTACACAGGTTTTTAGCCTAAATTGCAGTTAACTTTATTTTGATATCGCCTGTCATCAAGGCAGGTGAGTGGCGCACGCTTAATGCCCATATTCCTGAAAGTGCCAGATCATCACTGATCCGGGGTTTTCGGGGATATGGGCTTTGTTTTTTCCGCCAGTCCCACAGTCTGTTGTCATCAGCTGACATGTTTATGAACATGCTCACCGGCATGCTCCCTCAGTGGTGCTGCCCCGGGGCAGATTCCAGATACTTCAGCTGGCAGCCGCGCAAGCGGCGGGCGGGTCCCTTGTGGTAGCAGGAATGTTTCAGAGGATTAGGTCATGTTAAAGATCCTTGCGGATCAGGCAATTCCCAATGCCAGGCAGATTTTTTCGGCCTTTGGCGAAGTTGAGCTTAAATATGGACGCGACATTTGTCCTGAGGATCTTAAGGACATCGATGCACTCATAGTGCGCTCTGTGACCAGAGTAGATGATGAGCTGCTCAAGCATGCAGACAATCTCAAGTTCGTAGGCACAGCCACCTCCGGCATCGATCACATTGACCGTGCAGCTCTGGAGAGCCGCCACATTGCATTTTCAGCCGCTCATGGCTGTAATGCCCGCTCTGTAGCCGACTACGTGCTGTCTGTATGGATGGTTCTGGCTCAGCGCTATAATCTTGATTTTGGACAGATGTCCATTGGTATTGTAGGCATGGGCCATGTAGGTACCCGCGTTTACCGCCGTGCTCAGGCTCTGGGCATGAAGGTGGTCTGCTGTGACCCTTTGCGAGCCTCCCAGTTCAGCTCCCTGCTTGAGTCCATGCAGGGCAAGGGTGATCCACGCTATGGCGGTGTGGACGAAAAGGTTGCTGCACTGCGCATCCTCTCCGAGGGTGACGAGTTCATGTGCGATCTTGACCTTGCCGATCCTGAGCTGTACAACCGTCCTCTTGAAGAAGCCCTTGCCTGTGACATGGTCACTCTGCATGTGCCGCTTACTGATGAGTCCCCTGATAACTACTACCCTACCCGCTATCTTATTGGTCAGAAAGAGCTGGCCTCCATGCGTGAGGGTCAGATTCTGATCAACACCGCCCGTGGCGCCATTGTTGATAACAGAGCTCTTTATGAGCTGCTCAGTGCCAATCCTGGCTATATTCACGCCTGGTTTGACGTTTTTGAAAACGAGCCTGAAATTCTGGTACCTGAGCTTATTCCTCTGCTTGAGGGCTGTACTGCCCATATCGCCGGTTACTCCCTGGAGGCCAAGAACCGTGGTACCGAAATGGTAGCTCAGTCTCTGGTTGACAAGCTGGCACTTAACGTCCAGTTCGAAATTCCTAAGGTTCCATCAGATGTGGCCTGCATTGAGCTTAACAAGAACGCTCTGATAACCAACAGTCTGCTCAGCCGCCTGGTATTTTCAGTATATGACGTGCGCCGTGACGACAGTCTGTTCCGCACCCAGTGCTACAACGGTCCATCTTTTGATTTCCTGCGCAAGCATTATGAAGAGCGCCATGAGCTCAAGAAGGTTACCATTAAGTGCAGCACTCCTGAGCAGGTGCGCAAGCTCTACCATCTGGGCTTCCAGATCCGTACCGGAAACACTCCATCTGCCAACTGATTTATGGCTATCCTGATGCACCCCAGGTTGACCATTGCCCCGGCCACAATGCCAGGGCCTTGCCCGCAAGGGCCTCAAAGCCGGCTTAATGCCGGCTTTGCCGTATCTGGAACCTGCCTTTTGAATGCCACCGGCCATGCTCAGGCGCTGTGTCAGCCCCACAGCTCCCAGCTGCAAAGCGCAGCCCTGCCCAGTCTGCAGCCTGCAGGCTTGGCAGGGCCGGGCTGGGGAGGAGTTGTCGGCATGAGGGTTATAACCTGAGAGGTATGACAAGGCAGGGCTGTGTAAATGGGGCGCGGAGGGGCGGGCCGCGAAAATTGCGCGGCGGAGTGGTCAGTGATGCCAAAGCCTGATGAATAACGATATAATGAGCGGTTGACTTTCATTATTCTCAGCAAGGGCGATGATATGCAGAAATTTTTCGCAACCTGTCCCAAGGGACTGGAGAATCTCTTATTCCGTGAACTGAGTGCTCTGGGAGCATCCTCGGTCAAGGAAACAGTCTCAGGTGTTTCCTTTTCCGGAGACATGGAGCTGGGCATGCGTGTCTGCCTGTACAGCCGCTTTGCTTCCCGCATTATTCTCAACCTCAACACTTTCAAGTGTGAGGATGACACCGATCTGTACATGGGTGCTCAGGGCATTGGTTATGAGAAGTACTTCGACTCTGACAGAACCATTGCTGTAACCTTCAATGGCACCTCAAGCGCCATTCGTAATACTCAGTATGGTGCCCTGCGTATCAAGGATGCCGTCTGTGACCGCTTTGTAGCCTGCGGTATGGAGCGACCTGATGTTGAGCGTCATAACCCTGATGTGCATATCATTGCTACCCTCAAAAAGGGCGAGCTTGCTGTAGGTATTGACCTGTCTGGCACTGCTCAGTTCTGGCGTGAGTACAACCGCTCTACCGGTGCCGCTCCGTTAAAAGAAAACCTCGCTGCTGCCATGGTTGCCCGCTCAGGCTTTGACGGCTCCCAGAATTTTGTCGACCCTATGTGCGGATCGGCCACTTTGCTGCTTGAGGCTGCAACTCTGGCAACTGATACCGCCCCTGGCCTGATGCGTACCTCCTATGGCTTCATGAAGCTCAAAGACTATGATGAGGCCTGCTGGCAGAAGATTCATGAAGAGGCCTCAGAGCGCGCCCGTAAGGGCCGTGAAGCTGCTGCCGCCCGTGGCATCAGAATGTTTGGCTTCGATGCCGACCCTTATGTCATAAAGCGTGCTGAAGAAAACATTGCTCAGGCCGGCTTTTCCGATTTAATCACAGTGGAGCACCGTCCACTGGACAATCTCATTAACCCTTGTGCCGGTGTTAATGAACTGCCATGCGTTGTGGTTACCAATCCGCCATATGGCGAGCGCATGGGCAATTTCAATGAGCTGATTCTGCTCTATACCAACCTTGGTCACCGTCTTAAGACACTGTTTAAAGGTGGCATAGCCGCTGTTATCTCCACATCCCCAGAGCTGCTCTCCTGTCTGCGTCTTACTGTAGACAGGAGCTATCGCCTGTTCAACGGCGCCCTTGAGTGTCAGCTGCGTGTTTTCAAGCTGGACCGTCAGGCAGAGGGGGATGAAAGTGCAGCTCAGGGTGCTGCAGCAGCTGGCGCAGCAGGAGCAGCCGGTACTGCCTCAGGCGCTGCTGTTGGTGAGGCAGAGGTTGCTGTTGATTTTGCCAACCGCCTGACCCGCAATATGAAGCATCTGGACAAGTGGGCTGCCCGTGAACAGATTTCCGCCTATCGCGTTTATGATGCTGATCTGCCTGAGTACAACGCAGCCATCGACCGCTATAACCAGTACTACATCATTCAGGAGTATCAGGCTCCGGCAACAGTAAAGGCCCATGTAGCTCAAAAGCGCCTTCTGGACATGATTGCAGCCACCATTCGTGTTACCGGTGCTGCCGGCGAGAATGTCATTGTAAAGAGCCGTGAAAAGCAGAAGGGTGAGTCCCAGTATGCCCGTCGTGAGGATGCTCTGGGTCACTTCATTACTGTTTATGAAGATGATGTGGCTTTCAGCGTTAACCTGCACGACTATCTGGATACCGGTCTGTTCCTTGATGCCCGACCACTGCGTCGACTGATCCGCAAGCTGGCCGCCGGCAAGAGCTTCCTTAATCTTTTTGCCTACACCTGCTCTGCCTCTGTGGCAGCTGCTCTGGGCGGTGCTGTGCGTACCACCTCTGTGGACATGAGCCGTACCTATCTTGACTGGGGTCGTGAAAACTTCAAGTTAAACGGCATGGATCTCGACGCTCCGGGAGGCTTCAGTGTGCCGGCTGTTGCGGCAGCTGCAGCCGCAGCTGCACTTGGTGAGGACGCAGAGCCTGTTCATCCTGAGCACCACTTCATGCAGGCTGACTGCCTTGCCTGGCTGTCTGCCGATCAGGGGCAGCGCTACGATCTTATCTACATTGATCCGCCTACCTTCTCCAACTCCAAGCGTATGGAGAAGAGCTTTGACGTGCAGCGTGATCACAAGCTGATGCTGGGCAATCTTACCCGTCATCTCAATGATGGCGGCACAGTAATTTTCTGTACCAACAGACGCAATTTCAAACTCGATGATGGTCTTGAAGAGTACGGCTTTACAGTCAGCAATATCACCTCCAAAAGCTTTGATCCTGACTTCAAGCGCGATGAGCAGCTGCATACCTGCTTCCGCCTGATATGGAACAAAGAGGCTCAGACAAAAGAGCCTGAGGCTCTGGTAACCAACACCATGAGACCTAAATGGTCCCGTGATCTTGAGGTTCGTTCCGAGCGCTTTACCTGGTCAGGTGAGCGTGCCGCCCGCCGTGAGGATGAGGGACGCTCCCGCAGCGATCGCACCTTTGAGCGCGACCGCGCCCGTACCCGCTACAGCAACGACGACCGTCGCTATGACCGTGATGGCAGCCGTTATGAGCGCGAAGATCGTGACAGCCGTTACGACCGCGACGAGCGCAGCAGCTACAGCCGCGACGAGCGCCGTGGTAGCGGTGGTTATGGCCGCGACGGCTATGGCCGCGACGGGCGCCGTGGTGGCGGCTACGACCGTGATGACCGCCGCAGCGGCGGCTACGACCGTGATGACCGGCGCGGCGGCTACAGTCGCGGCAACGGTGGCGGGGGCAGCCGTGAGCGTGAGGGCGCTGGCCGCGCAGGACGTCCGGGCAGCACCGGCCGTCGTCCGGCACGTGTATGGGGCCCACAGGGCCTTAAGGAGCTTTAATCCATGGCTCTGATTACCATGATGGAGGCCTCACTGGCCTATGGCGACGATGCTCTGCTGTCCAGGGCTGACTTTGCTCTTGAAGAAGGAGAGCGTGTCTGCCTGGTAGGCCGTAATGGCACCGGCAAGTCCACGCTGCTCAAGCTCTTTGACCATCGTATTGAGCTTGACGACGGACGCATGATCTTCCGTGATGGTCTGCGTATCAATCGCCTGGCTCAGGATCCGCCTCAGGATGCTCAGGGCACTGTCTACTCCATGGTAGCCCGGGGTATTGATGTCGTGGGTGATGCTCTGGCTTCATTCAAGGAAAGCACTGATCCAAGGGAGCAGGAGCGTCTGGCAGCCTTTATCGAGCAGCATGACGGCTGGATCAAAGATGCCCTGATCTTCAAGATTCTCAACAAGATTGATCTCGATCCTGATACTCCGCTTAGCTCTCTGTCAGGTGGCTGGCGCCGTAAGGCGGCACTGGCTGCTGCCCTTGCCAACGAGCCGCAGGTACTGCTGCTTGATGAGCCGACCAACCATCTTGATATTGCAACCATTGCCTGGCTTGAGGAGTATCTGCTTGGCTTTAAGGGTACTGTAGTATTTGTCAGCCACGATCGTACCTTTGCGGATCATCTGGCTACCCGTATTGTGGAGCTGGACCGTGGCAAGCTCTATTCCTATCCAGGTGCTTTTGATGACTATCTGCGCCTGCGTGATGAGCGCCTGCGTCTTGAGGAACTGCAGCGAGCTGATTTTGATCGTGTCCTTGCTGAAGAGGAAGCCTGGATTCGCCGTGGTGTAAAGGCTCGACTGGCCCGTAATGAGGGTCGTGTGCGCAATCTTGAAGCCATGCGTAAGGAGCGCTCTGAGCGCCGTGACCGTCAGGGGCGTGCCATCATCAAAATCACCGAGGCTGACCGCTCTGGAAATATTGTTTTTGAGGCTGATAACATCACAGTGACCTGGGATGGCCGTGACATTATCAAAAACTTCAGCCCTGTAGTAATGCGTGGTGACCGTATTGGTATTGTCGGACCAAATGGCGCGGGCAAGACTACTCTTATCAAGGTGCTGATGGGGCTTGTAAAGCCTGATCATGGCTATGTGCGTATCGGTACCAATGTCGAGTCTCAGTACTTTGACCAGTATCATGAGCAGCTCGAGCCTGCCAAATCAGTAGCTGATAACGTAGCTGAGGGCAAGCAGGATGTTCCGGTCAATGGCCGTACTGTCCACGTTCTGTCTTACCTCAAGAACTTCCTTTTTACCGCCCGTCGTGCCCGCAGCCCGGTTTCGGTTCTGTCAGGTGGTGAGAAGAACCGTCTGATGCTCGCCCGCATCTTTGCCCGTCCATGCAATGTGCTCATTATGGACGAGCCTACCAATGACCTTGATCTTGAGACTCTCGACCTGCTTGAGGAAATGTTGCAGAACTTTCCGGGCACTGTACTTGTTATTTCTCACGATCGCCGCTTTATCGATGAGTTTGCTACTGAAACCTGGGTATTTGACGGCAATGGTCATATTGAGACTGTTGTGGGCGGCTGGTCTGATGTTGAGGCCTATTACCGCCGCATAGGCAAGAATGCCGCTCTGGTGGTCTCAGGCAAGGACAGTGAGCCTGAAAAGGCTGAACGTGCTGATAAGGCTGACAAGTCAGACAAAGGTGCAAAAGACAGTCAGGTTGACGCTGCTGCAGCTTCAGAGGGCAGCTCAAAGAGCAAGTCCAATAAGCTGTCCTTTACCGAGGCTCATGAGCTTGAAGCTTTGCCGGAAAAGATTGAGCTTAAAGAAGAGGAACTGGCTGCAGTTGATGCCCAGATTGCCGATCCAGCTCTGTACTCAAAGAGCCCTGATGAGATCAAGGCAGTTAACAACAAAAGAGCTGAGCTCGCCGCTGAGCTCGATGCCCTCTATGAGCGTTTTGAGCTGCTGATGGACAAGTCCGAAAGCTGACCTTGCAGCTCTTAGCCTGCAGGTTGCAGTCAGCTTGCGCAACAGCAGTCCGTCAGAGCTATTGCAGCCGCTGCAGCCGCATCCTTGCTTGAGCTGCCGCTGCGGCCGCATCCTGGCTGGGGCTGCAGCTTTAGCGCCATCCTTGCCACATCTCGGCTTCACACAGGCGCCATGCACCGCCATGTGCTCGCTCACAGAGCAGGCTGCTGCCAGGCCTGTCAGCCGGGCTGCTGCACGATTCAACAGCTGGGATGCTGGAGTGCTGAAGAGCAAACTGGTGCAGGAACCTGGCGCAGGGCAGGTTCAGGACCAGGAGCCATGCTGGACAATTATTTTTCAGTTTAAATGAGGCTGTGCCGCTGATTGCCTGAGGGTGGGCAGGGGCGCTGATTGAAGATGAGCACCATTAGCAATATTGATTTTCATTGCCATACCAAAGCATCAGATGGCGGACTGACCCCAACAGAGGTTGTACAGCGCGCATTCAGTCGCGGCCTTAACTATCTGGCCATTACCGATCATGATCTGGTTGCCGGTGTTGTTGAGGCCATGGCTGCTGCGCAAAAAGGCAACAAGCTGCTGTGCAGCGGTGCTGCAGATGCTCCTGAGGAGAATTACATTCTGCCTACTGCCCTGGTAACAGGGGTTAAAAATGGCACCCTGGAGCGCGATCCTGCAGAGCGTCAGCTCAGTATCATCCCAGGTATTGAATTTTCCACTACCTGGCGTAATGAGCAGATTCATATTGTTGGTCTTTACCTGGATATTGAAAATGCCGAGCTGACCCGTCTTATTGATGTCAGACGTGGTCAGAGAGTTGCCCGTGCGGTTGCCATAGGTGAGCGCCTTGAGCGCCTGGGCTTTGAGCGTCCTTATGAGCGCTGCTGTGAGCAGGCCCAGCCCGGTGCCTCCATTACCCGTGGCAATTATGCCCGTCTTATTTTCCAGGACGGCAAGGCACGCAGTATTGACGAGGCCTTTAACAAATACCTGCGCCGTGGTCAGAAGGCATATGTGCGCAATGACTGGGGGCCGGTAGATGAAACCGTAGCCGCCATCAAGGCTGCAGGCGGCATTGCAGTGCTGGCCCACCCTCGTCGCTACAAGATTTCCAACCGCCGTCTGCGTATGCTTATTGAGGACTTCATTGCCTGTGGTGGTGAGGCCATAGAGGTCTCCTCATCACAGCAAAGTGAAGCCGATCGTGAGTACCTGACTACCCTGTGCCGCAATTACAAAATAATGGCCAGCCTGGGCTCAGACTTCCACAATCCGGATATATTCCGCAATTTAGGCCAGAACCTCGACCTTGCTGAAGATCTGACCCCTGTATGGCATGCCCCGCAGGCACGTGCCTTTGCCATGGGCGAGCAAATCAGGCAGCGTGTGGTCTCACTGACCTTCAATCCAGACGCCGATCCTCAGCCCCAGACTGAAAATGCCAGTTCAGCTGCTCAGCCAGCTCAGCAAGTCTGATCCTCATGCCTGCCAGGCCACTGTGCCTGCCAGACAACTGTGCCTGCGGGGCCACTGAGCTTGCCGGGCCACTGTGCCTGCCAATGACTGATACAGCCCCCGGCATTTAAGTTGCCATATGCCATATGCCTCTGCCGTGCGGCAAAAGGCTGAGATGGCTATAACTCTATTGTCAAAACAGCAGGGCCCGCCATGAGTTGAATCTCAAGGCGGGCCCTGTTCTATTGGGGCAACAGTTTGAGGCATCATGCGCCAGCACATACCGGATAATCCTGAGGGCATCCTGATTGATGCATGAGGTCACCATTGCGCGCCAGCTGACAGCCTGACCTGGTCTCACCATGACGAAACCAGGGCGCGCCAGCTGACAGCCTGACCAGGTCTCACCATGACGAAACCTGGGCACGCCAGCTGACAGCCTGACCTGGTCTCACCATGACTACACCTGGACGTCACCAGGAGGGCAATGGCAAAGGTCAGAACATGTTCAGGCGCTTGAAAATGAAGTCAGGGATATGGCGGGTAACACACATAATGTAGCGCCACAGCCACATGGTATAAAGCACCGCAGGTCTGGTATGCCATGCCCTGACAATGTCCCTGGCTACTGTTTCTGTGGGAGCAGTGATATAGGGTGGCAGTTTGCGGCCAGCTACCATACGTGTTCTGACATATCCAGGTCTTATGTCCACAACTGATACGCCGCTTTGATACAGCCTGACACGCAGTCCAGAGAGAAATGCGCTCATGGCAGCTTTGGAGGCTCCGTAGAAGTAGTTGGAGCAGCGTCCCCTGTCTCCAGCTACTGAGGTGATGACCATAATGCATCCGTGCCTGCGCTCCTCAAAATAGCTGGCTGCGGCGCTGACCAGTGGCATAAGGCCGGTGCAGTTGCTGCGCATTATCTCTTCGCCCTCAGCCGGGTCATGCTCTGCCCAATGCTGATTACCAAGATAACCAGCAGCACAGAAAAGAGTATCCACCCCACTGCATACCTTCTCTTCACTTTCACTTACCTGATTGGCCTCTGCCGTAAGTCTCTGCCAGAGCATCTTCATGTCAGCATTCGGCATCCCGGTATCAAAGTAGTGACAGCTGCATTGACATCCGTGGGTTGAAGTCAGCTCAACAGCTGTCCTCTCAAGAACAGTCATATTGCGACCACACAGTGAAAAGCGCCATGAGCCGGTGCGGGCAAATTCCTTGATAGCAGCTATGGCAATCTCCGATGATGCACCCAGCACCACCATATGCCTAACCGCCGTATCAGCCTGATCAGCCAGTTCCTCAACTCCATCATCAGCGCAATCCCCCTTAAGCTCAGCGGCTTCATCGTCAACAACTTCAGAGGCATCATCGTCAACAACTGCAGAGGCATCATCGACCACAACGTCAGCGGCATGCCTTGCTTTTTGGGCAGCAGCTGAAATGCATCCATAAACCCTTGCCCAGCCTGTTTCAGAATGAGCAGAAATCACATGTACTGCTGTTGCAGATCCCATGGCTGGGGCTGCTACTTCGTGTTCGTTTCCTGAAGGAGCAGCAGACTCACCAGTTTGATGATCAATCTCAGTGCGCAGATGAGAAGAGCTGTCCGCATCATTGAAAAAAGAAGGGGACGGCTCTTTTCCTTTATTACTGACGCTATTTGGGCTGCAATGGTCATTTTTGTGCCGATCCATGGGCTGTCTCCAAGATGACTTTGTGCGGTCTGTACCCTATTATCCACGATAAACCTGTCATACAAGCCAAAGATCTGTAAGAGCCATTTTTGTACTCATAAAATAGATATAACAGGCGTTTGTTTTGTTAACGGTTGCATGAGAGCGGTTTTAGGCATTGGACAAACAATCTTACGAAAGGCGCCTGTGCTTGATCTGTGGTCTATGTCTGGTAATCTGTCTACAGAGAATACATATATACATATGGCGATTATAGAGAGAAAGTGCATGCATCAGAGGATTTTGCAGAAAACTCAAAGCCTGCACAGAGCGAGAAGAGAGAACCTGGATCGTCATATAAACAGTCAACACAGAATAAAAATCGGATAGCCGTGTCAGCAGATCGGTTTATCGGATTTTGCCTGAAACATGTTCGGTATACCCAACACATCAGGCCTTTATGCAAACGACCAAAGTCTGCTGATTGTAGTTGTAATGGCATCTTTGCAGAGATGCCCGTCATGTCAGGCTTGCGGCCTGACATTCAGGAGAGAACCCCATGGCAATTTACGTCAACACGAACGTCAGCTCTTTACAGGGCAGAAACCAGCTGAACAATGTACAGAACAGCTTAAATACGACCTACCAGCGCCTCTCTTCAGGTCTTAGAATTAATTCTGCAAAGGACGATGCCGCCGGCCTTCAGATATCAAGCAGGTTAACCACTCAGATTAATGGCCTGAATCAGGCTAACCGCAACGCCTCTGATGGTATTGCTCTTGCCCAGACTGTTGAAGGTGCCATGGACGAAATATCCGGCATGCTGCAGAAGATCCGCACTCTTGCTGTTCAGTCTGTTAACGGTACCAACACAGCTGAGGACCGCAATGCCCTCAAGAAAGAGTCAGATGCCCTTGCTGCCGAAATTCAGCGTGTTGCAGAAAAGACCACCTTTGGTGGCAAGACTGTCTTATTTGGCGATGGCACAGGTTCGATTTATGGTGCTGCCCAGGCCGCAACCGCAGGTAAGATGATCCTTCAGGTAGGCGCTAACAGTGGCGATACCATTACATTCAATGTTAATACTTTCTCTATTGGAAAGTTTACAGAGCGTGCTAATGGTGGTCAGGTAGATGCAAAGTTCTTTGATCAAAAGCAGTTCCAGATTCAGACTGTTGAAGGCGCAAATGGTACCATTGACCTTGTAGATAAGATGCTTGGCGTTATTGAGGGTGATCGTGCCAACCTGGGCGCTTTACAAAACAGATTAGAGTCCAGCATTCGTAACCAGGCAAATGTTTCTGCAAACCAGGCTGATGCTCGTAGCAGAATTCGCGACGCAGACTTCGCAGAAGAGTCTTCCAACCTTACTCAGCAGTCAATCATCCAGCAGGCTGCCACCTCTATGCTGATGCAGTCTAATACCCGTCCACAGCTGGCTCTGTCCATGCTCGGCTGATTATAAGTTTTTTGTTCTCTCTCTCTTAGTCCAGGGCGGTGCGGCTTATGTTGTGCCGCCTTTTTGAGAGCAAATGCTGTAGTAATACAGCATTTTATTGCGATCCTGATATGCCTCAGAATTGCTTTACATAACTAAATAAAGATTAAGTTAACATCATCACATGTTAAATTACCGTACTTGCGGAACGGTAATACATACTACTTTATAATATGTTTTGTAGCGTATGCCACAGCAGTCTTAAGGTTTATCAACAGACCATACTGGTATGATTTTGCAGTTGTTATGACATCTTTGCAGAGGTGTCTGTCAGGCGCATTATTAAAGTGACCTGAAAGCCAGGAGAGAACTGTATGCCAGCTTATGTAAATACCAATATCAGCTCGTTACAGGGGTGAAACCAGCTCAACAGTATTCAAAATAAAAAGCACCCGTATTGGGCGCCTTTTAATCACTTGCTCTTATTCTTTTGATTTTCCAGATGCTTCTTGATTTCATATTCAAGTCGTTCAGTTCCATCAGTCTGAATAAAAAACGGTTCTTCCTCCACAGCTGAATTGCAAAGCAAAAAGATTGGTAAGCCTGTGACCGCTCCGGGCTTCACATCAGGCATATAATGAAAAACATAATATCCTGATATAACTTCTTTTGTATTGTAAAATCTGCCTCTCAGATTTTCCTTAGATATGCGCTTCTTATAGTACTCAATTGGGACTTTGGCCATATTTCTTCTGTCCTAATCCATACGTGGGCGTCGTTCCAGCTGGGGCACAATTTTCCCGACTGTTTCAGAAACGATAACACAGTTATCCTCGCGGAAACAATATATACGCTAATTTTGAAAATTTTGGACCAATATCTGAAGTTTTGTAGCTGGAAAATCAAATATTTTGCATCGATAAACATCGAAAACTATGTGTAGATATTGGCCCGTGATTATGATAACTAAAACATATTAGTTAGCATTTGTAAAATAATGCATGTGCCTGCGATTGCAGCCTACTGAGAACGAGCGGCTGATGCTATAGCCTCCCTGGCAAGAGTTTTCTTATTCTTGCTGCCTGGTGGTCTTCCTCGCCCCCGTTTTAAGGACTGGGAGCCACAGTCAATCACAGCAACTCCTTCACGAATCAGAGTCTTCTTGTTTTTGCTGCCAGGTGGCCTGCCCCTTCCACGGGGGAGAGCCTGAGCAGCTGCAGCCATCTCTCGCTCAATTGTTTTCTTGTTCTTGCTTCCTTTTGGCCTTCCTCTCCCACGCTTGAATGTACTGAGGTCAGTACTGACTGATGAAACAAAAGCGTTTTTGTAACTGCTGATATTTACCTCACTGCCACTCTTAATATCCTGCTCTGAAAGAGCCTCAGCCATAGCAGCTTCGCGTGCCAGGGTGCTCTTGTTCCTGCTTCCAGGTGGGCGCCCTCTGCCCCTTCTCTGCGACTGTTCTGACGGGGCATTAGCCATGGCAGCTTCGCGTGCCAGAGTGCTCTTATTCTTACTGCCAGGAGGACGGCCTCTGCCCCTTCGCTGTGTCTGTGCTGACGGAGCTCCAAACATTGAAGCTTCGCGTGCAAGTGTCTTCTTGTTTTTGCTGCCAGGAGGGCGACCAGGCTTTCTGGTCTTTACAGCCGGGGCGGCTCCGGAAGAGCCGTATGGGTAGCAATAGTCCTTGTTAATAGAGTTTTGGA
Source organism: Anaerobiospirillum sp. NML120511 (assembly GCF_023050955.1). Classification (NCBI taxonomy): domain Bacteria; kingdom Pseudomonadati; phylum Pseudomonadota; class Gammaproteobacteria; order Aeromonadales; family Succinivibrionaceae; genus Anaerobiospirillum; species Anaerobiospirillum sp. NML120511. Next base: position 59,565 of record NZ_JALKIK010000001.1, on the reverse strand, counting down.
TTATGTCAACAAAACGGTCTGCCTCAGTCCTGATATTGTCCTGCTCAAATGAGGTTAGCTCCCTGTATTGGGATAGATTGGTTCCCTGTCTAATCTTTGTCATTTGGGTTGCCAGGTCTGCAAGATCAGCCTTTGTAACCCCAATAGAGCTAAACAGTTTTGATACGGAAACATCTCCGCTGTTTGAGACGCGGAAAATTCCATCCAGGTTTGCTTCCACAGCTACATTGCAAAGCCTGTCAATAAGATGATTAGGCTTTGCACCTATGTTATTGCAGTGATTTGAGTAAACCTGTCTGAATACAGCTGAAATGAAAGAAACCGCAATTCTTGCCTCTATGCCAGCATCTGTATGGCCACGAAGTGTATCGAACTCAAGTTCAGACTTGATCATTCTGAACGTCTTCTCTGAAGTGTCTATTAACGAGTACATACTATAGAGATGGCGTGCGTCTATGTCCATTGACGATGCCACTGCAAAATAGCCTTTTGAGTCATAGACACTTTGCCAGGTATCAAAATCTACCGCTACACCAGCTGGCAAGCCGTCATCTGATACCTCAATTGAAATGATGTCACTGAACCTGTTATTAACAGCAATGTCGTGGCGTCCCTGACGTAACTCCTCATCAATTCGCTCTATCTCGCAGGTTAACTTGTCAGAAAAGTCTTCAGCTCGTTCATCAGCATTGAGACTGCTGAAAAACAGGCCTACTTTTGTCATAGAGTTACTCTTTCTAAATACCTTTACCTCTCCAGTTATGCCGTAAAGACCGCCGTTCATGATACGGCGGGAAACCACGCGTCTTATATCATCACAATGATGTTTAAACATCTCACTGAAGCCATTACAGTCATCTTTCAGCATGATGATGTACTCAAGGCCGTATGAGCTGATAAGACTCATGATTGCCTCAGAAGCAAAGCCTCGGTCCAGAAGAACGCCCTTGACCCCCAGATCATGCTCTCCCAGAAAGGTCATGATTCTTTCAAATGCAACGCAGTCAGGTACGTTTCCCTCATTAACGAACCAGGTTACTGGGACGCCTGTACTAACATCAACAGCCCAAATCTGACCAATAATCATGGTGCTGTTGCCTGTTTTTGACTTGTCATGAGCAGCTAAAGCGCTTCCTACAGTCTTGCAGTCACTGTTTGATCCGTCGATACTGAGCCAGACCTCCTTAAGGTCATTGTTTCTCTGGTACTCGTTAATCCAGCTGACTTTGAAGTCTTGAATTTGACTGGAACTAATACGCTTTGTAAGCATTTTGCTGACTGATGAGCTACTGACTTTGTTGAGGGAGTAGTGCATGTGGGCCTCAACAAAATCATCGATAAGATAAACAGCACTGCTCCTTTTAGCGAAAGCCATCATTGCAAGATCCATAAGGATATTACCATCAGCGGCGCCAAATGACCTTTGCACACACTGGTACAAGCCTATCGCGGCGCACACTCTAAGATTTGCAGCGTAAAGACCGGTAATTATGCGGTTTGATGCGGAGCTTCCTGCTCCGTAACACTGTTCAAACTCATCTGAGTACAGTCTGCGCATGTTCTCGTTAGGAGCCATCATTAAAGCGCCATTAGTGGATACTTTATCTACAAGCTTGCCTAATACAACCTTTCTGCGCTTGCCTCCCTCATAGTACCTGTGAAACACACGGCCATCTGATGTTACAGACGCCCATGCAGGTACTGGCATCTCAGGAATATTATAAAAAATAGCCACCAAACAACCCCTTTAATATTGTCCCGCCTGGATCAGTAAATTCTACAATATTTTCGGGAATATGCCAATGAAGTATTTTAAAATACTTATATTAAATGTGATATTTATGAGATTTTTGGCAAAATATTAATAATATATTTTATGAGGGGGTTATATTGTGGTCCAAAAGATTCAAAATTAGCGTATATGAGCCTGCATCTGCATCAGGTGAAGGCAAGGGTGATGCATCAGGTGTTTCAGGGGCCAGTGTACTTTTATGGGACAGGATGGCCGTGATCTTGAAAACAACAGGGCCCGTAACTGATTGAAAGTCAGTTACGGGCCCTTTTTGTTGCCTGTTGTGAGCACTGTTTACATCATCTGGCAATTTAGTTATGGTGCTGTGATGTCCATTATCATGCTCATTCACCACTTGCCATTATTACGCTTTGTATAACGATTTACAGGGCGTATTGAGATAATTGTAGAATTGCCGGAATAAAGATGTAAGCTCTTGCAGCTGTTATCAGACAATGTGCTGCTCGATGTGCTCCTTGAAGCGGGCAAGATCGTGCTTGATGCTTGGGTTCTTGTAGATGTCGTTAGCGGTAAAGCTCGGCAGAGGGCTCATGCCGACAAACTGGAAGGTCTTGTGGAAAGGTACGAGCAGACCGTCAATACCAATGCCGCCAAAGAACTGCTTGGCATCAGTAAATGCCTGAAGAGGGGCATTCCAGGTTGATGACAGCATGTACTTCTTGTCTGTGAGCAGACCGCCGGTACCATAGCGGGACTCAGGGTTGTCACGATGACGGCCGTCACCACCACCTGAAATACGACGATCACCAAAAACGGTATCAAAGTACTTCTTGAGCTGCCATGGGCCGCCCATCCAGTAGCCTGGCATCTGAACGATGATGTAGTCAGCGGCAAGTACCTTGTCAGCCTCGGCAGTAACATCGTAATCCTTTTCTACCAGAGTCACGTCTACTTTCATGCCACGTTCCTGCAGAACTTCTGAGGCAATGGCGGAAAATGAGTGGTTAAGTTCGCCTTTGGCAAAGGCACCTTCGATGCCGGCATCAATGATTAATACGTGTTTCTGCTTTGCTGTTTTATCTGTCATCTGGTCAATCCTGTCCTGACTAAACTGAGTTATTCCACCCGTAGCCCTGTCCGGTCAGCGCTTCTGCTGACTGCATTAGTAAAGCTCTGCAGCTTTTACTCCTTGCCTGCTCCCGGAGACTTGATGTCCCATGTTATGGTGCCTGCTGAACAGATCAAATGGGCTTCATGAGAAGCTCATACCTGAGCCTGCACTCTGATATTGATCCTGCAGCATAGTCCTGTCGTGCTCAGGACTGGGGCATTTACATGCTTTGCATGAAGGCAGAGCTCGCTAAGCAGAGCCTGAAGCTGTGGTTGCCTTACATGAACATGTGGCAACGTTTACTTCGGGGCAGAAGAGCTTTAACCGGCCTGAAAGTAAGGCAGCATGGGACAATTCGTGCTGCATGGGCATAACGGGCCTGAAAAAATTACCCGGGCATTGTATTTGGCCCGGCGGCATAATCCAACTGGGCTTAATAAAAGCTATCATTTTGGTGCACACTTGTAAGAGCCAGTAAAAAATCTGCATGAAATGCATACTTATGGGGCATTTAGTGTGTGACCCCGTGTTCAATGGGGATGTATAACTATGCTCACAGTGGCAAACAGTCGGTCAATTAAGCACTTGCGGACCTGCGGTCAGCCGCAATTGTAGATAAAGATTATTAGCGCACTGTAATAGCACTGTAAGCATCAGATTAAGCAGAGAGCGCTCGGTGCATCAAACAGATGCACATATTGTATGCAGCTAACCCAGGGAGTAATATCGGCCCTTAACAACCTCACTGACTGATCTGCCCCCTGCATTGCTCCGGTATCTGGGTGAAGCCTTTTACAAGCGACAGCTTGCCTGAACATGCCTGTTTGAACATGTTAAGGCACTAAAGGTCCAGAGAGGGTGGTGCAATGCTGTCGAGCATATTGCTTAAAAAGCTCATGGCATTTCGCTTTATCTGGTGTGAGCAGCTTATCCGCCTGATGGACCTGCTATTCGGCCTGATGTGGCAGCTCTGCAGCTCTTTGGCTCAGTTTGCTGGCCTGATGGGGCAGCTATCTGGTGAGCTGCAGATATATACAGTGAGGTAATGATCAGAGTGTTTCTGTCCGGCAGGATGAGATATTGGAGTACACAGTGAAGATTGTTGACGGCCTCCCTTACCTCGATGAGGTAAAAGTCATGATTAAGGACTATGTCCAGTGGTTGAACAGAGACCTCAGTTTTCAGAATCTTGAGGAGGAGCTGGCAGATGTAGCGGCCCGTTACTGTGAGCCAAACGGACACCTTCTGGTGGCTCTTGCTGACTCAGGTGAGGTTATGGGCATGGTTGCCTATAAGAAGCTCAGTGAGTGCACCTGCGAGATGAAGCGACTGTATGTTAAGGAATCGTTCCGTGGCAGTGGCGCAGGTGACGCCCTGATTAAGGAAATTATCACCATTGCCCGCAACGAAGGCCTTGATGAAATGGTGCTTGATACCATTGAGCCTCTGAAAGCTGCAATAGCCCTGTATGAGCGCAATGGCTTTGTACAGTGTGCTCCTTACTACCATAACCCTATGCCAGATGTGCGCTATTACTCAAGAGCTCTGTAGCCAAACTATACAGGGCATGACCCATAGTCAGGGCGCATGCCATGGCAGCTTTCTGAGCACGTGACAGAGCCGTTGTTTCCGTTGGTCTTTATGGCAGTTACTGGCTACGCAATGGGTGTAAGAGCAGCCTTGTAAATACAGTATTGGGCAGAAAGGGCAGTGCGTTCCGTCAATGCAAATGTAGATCTGCACTAAGCTTAATTTACCTCCCTTGAGCGAGCTGGCATCATGGTGATGTAAGAGCAAATTGATCTCAGGTGCTGTAGTGAATTTGCCTTAGTGCCGGGAAGCTTGTACATAAGACAATCTGGTGCTCAGCAGGCTTGCGCAGTGTATGTTCTGCCATATGTCATTGCATGCGTCTGTAAAGGTAGCATGCAATATTGCAGAAGCGAGGCTTAAAGAGCAGACAAATTATGAAACATATCCCTGGGTACTTATGCCAGGATTATGTACATGATGTGTTTCATAATGTTTTGTAAATTATATTGTCTGCCTGGAGGTTATGTTTTTTTGTTAGACAATTCAGCCCATTTGCTTGAGTGCGTAGCGGCGCCGATACTGTTGCAACTGCATTGCCTCGACATGTACAAGGACTTTGAGTTTGTACATATCCTTTTCTGAGGCACGGCGCTGAGGCTGACATTCCTGGGCTCTGGCGCCTCTTTAATGAGGGGCTGGGTGAGGAGCTGTAACTTGTCTGGGCTTATGCCATGCGCCACAGGCGTAGGCGAGTCAGTTCAAGTTGCCAACAGTTATTTCAATGTGGTTAAGATGAGCTGTGCAGCATGTCTGCGCAGCCAGTCTGAGCAGCCTGTCTGTGGGGGCGTAGCGGCCTGGTTTTGTTGCTGCAAAAGTGCATTATTTTAGAGCAACAGGCAGCTTTAACTGTCCTGGTTAAATATGAATAATGTCAGGTCAATTCAGTGTACATTTGATCTTCTGATAAAACTGACCTGGGCTGTTTATGGCTTATATATCGTATTTTTGTATAGAGAGGATACAGCTCTTTCTTGCTTTGCCTCTGCATTTGAGGTGGCAGCTTTAAGCATCCTCCTGTATGGGTAAAATGGCCTGGTATGCCTGTAAAGGCTATATACAGGCCATTTTTGTATGTCTGATACGTCTGGGTGGCTGTCAGGCCTGGGAGGGGGGTCTGACAATATGAGCCAGTCAGAGATGATGGCCCTGATGCAAAAATGCGTTCTTTGAGTTAAGATTAAGAACATACAGTGATCGTTATTGCAATCAGTGCAATTAGTAGAGCAAGAGCTGTTCTTAATTAATACACTCCGTATGCTTTTATAAAGCATAATCATGGTATGTTGTCTTTCTTGAACAGCTGCGATACCGGCAGGCCAACAGGGTATAAAGGCCCGGTCGTAAACCGGTATAAGACAGTCAGTACAATGCAGGTGGCGTGATTATCAGCTTATTCTGGCTATCCAGAGTGCCTGGTCATGATGCAGCCTGTTATGTCGGCACAGCAGTGTCGATTCGTGAATCTGTTTGATGACAGGTTATTTCAGCTCAGAGATCATGGCAAAAACCAGTCTGTATACCTGTGTCACATGTGATTGAATCATTTACATGAGACCTGTATGCAACAGGTTAAATGCGTCAGCTCATGGCTGTAGACGTATGTCATAAATCATCAGGTCCCTGTGATCGTGAGCAGACGAGCATAGGGATGCGAAGAATAAAACAGTTCACATAATGGTACTGATCTGCGACATGGAGTGGTGGAGACTCTTTGCGCCTGGATTTGCATTTCTATTTAGAAATATGGGTCTATTATGTCTAATATCGTTATTGCCATTTCCCGTCAGTACGGTGCTGCAGGCCGTGAAATTGCCACTCTGGTGGCTCAGAAGCTGGGCGTACATCTGTATGACCGTCAGCTCGTTCACATTGCTGCAGCGCAGCTGCAAATCGATCAGCTTACTGAGGAAGAGCTCCTCAGACTCGAAAGTGAAGTTCCTCCTCTCAGCATGAACTTCACTCCTTTCTTCTCCTTTGGTATGCGTGGTGAGAAGCCGCTCAACCAGCAGATTTTTGAAGCTGAGGCTGGCGTTATTGCCCGTCTGGCCCGCCATGAGAGCTGCGTTATCCTGGGTCGCTGTGCTGACTTCGTACTGCACAATGAGCGTAATGTTCTGACAGTGTTCATCGGAGCCTCTGACAAGTTCCGTGAGCATCGTGCAGCTACTGTTTATGAGGGCAAGAGCCTTGCTGACCTTAACAAGGAAGATGCCAAGCGTGCCAGCTATTACAAACACTTTACTGCTCAGACCTTTGGTGCCAAGGAAAACTACGATCTGATGATCCGTTCTGATAAGGGCACAACTGAGGAGATTGCCGACTCTATCGTAGCTTATGCTCGCGCCTTTATTAAGTAGTAACAAATTACATTATGGCGTGGTCTGAGACTGCGTTGTGAAGATTATGAAGGGGACTGCCAATGGCTGTCCCCTTTTTGCTGCACTTTATAAAACAAATTATGCGGCAGTATATTTCTGCAATCAGCACACTTCAGCATCAAATTGCTCAGCCACTTATGAGCATTGCTCTGATCGCATTGTAATCTTTACCGTATTTTGAACAGCAAGTGCCAGCCAGCTGGTATCACAGTTTTAAGCTCAGATGCAGCCAGTACGCAGCGCTGGTCTGCGTGTTTTAAGCGTTCAATGGGGTTGTGCTTCTATGGAGGCCACAATGCATTGCCCACCGCATAAATACACGCTACAACTGCTCCTTCAGTCTTGCCGCCCCGCAGGAGCCGTCAGGCTACCATGTGCAGGCAGGTATACTGCTGTTGTGCCAGCCTCAGCGCATGCACTGGAGCGTGCAGGGGATCATGAACTGGAACGTAGATGGGCACATGCACTGGAGTGTGCTGGAGCGTATGCACTGGAGTGTGCATGGCTCATGAACTGGAGTGTAGATGGGGGCATGCACTGGAGCGTGCTGGGGCGCTCGCACCGGATGCTATAGTGGCGCATAGATTTGTCCATATCCAGTCCCAGGGTATGGCTCCTCCTGTTCATTTACCATGCTTTTGACTCCTGATTCATTGCTGGGGCTGATATGCAGGCTGTCATGACTCATACCGTTGTACATCATCTGGTGCCAAATACCGTGCTGCATCATCATGTGCCAACAGGCAGGCCTCAACACATATATCCAACGACATGTTATGGAGTTTGTCTTATGACCCTGTCATCAGGCCTGGCTGGAGCCTGATATCGCCTTGCTGGTGTTTTGCTGTTGAGCTCACAGGCATGGACGGTGTTTTGCTGGGGATATTCACGTTATGGCCATCCCTGGAGGAGCTGTCTGGGCTAGTCGTCAATAAGCTGCAGCTACACGCTACCATCAGGCGGTCGTCTGGACTGTCATCGGCTGGAGTTGCAGCATAAAAAAGGCCCGCAACTCGGTCAGGAGTTACGGGCCTTCGATTCGTGGAAACATAGGATTAAAAATCTTTCTGCGTAACAGATATTACGAGTCATATCTGTTGTTTAACCGTGCAGATTCGGTACAGGCAATCCATACAATTATGTCTGCATCACTGTGGATGCATCAGATTGCAACACTGGGTACAGCGGGCTCATGCAGGACTTGCGAGCCGAATTTATGCTGAGGTGAGCTTATGCTTCATGCATCAGGCTGTTCAGTGTTCATTCTCAGGCGCTAACCATGAGTCCAGTTTGTGTGATCCTTGCTGAGGCGTAGAAATATCAGCTCAGATCCATGAGAGCAGGGACTGTTCTATCTGCCTTTTATCCCTGCTGTTATCTTTAACGGGCCTTGCAAACGATTGCATCTAAACAGGTTATTTACGCGCTGTCGTAGCGATAGTTACGTCAGAACTATATCTGCACTAGATGTTAAAAATCGTCTTTTTTTATATATCATTTACATTAAATATAATGCAAACGATTGCAAAACTGAATATGATAAGGCCTGCATACACAACATACGAAAAGCCCTCACTGACAGGGCTGGCATGAGCATGCGCAATTGCAAGCGCATTTGCATGCCGGCCTTAGTGCTCATGCACGAACTCCTGTCCTGGATTGCGTTAAATACACTGCTCATGTATACGCAGATAAGTGACTTCTTACTGATGCTCTGACTCTTGAGTAATACTCTGTGGGATATGGAGATTAGCAATGAGGTGTCAGCAAGATCTGCAGAGTGAAGAATTATCATGCTCTGGTAGAGTTTAATTGTGAAGACTGGTGGAGGAGAGATCGGGGCTCATTGTGCCGTGAAGTGCGGTGCATTGCATCGCAGTACAGTGCCAGACTGTTTTGTCTGATGGCATATCTGGGGAGGGTGCATGGTCCGTTGCCTGTGAATGGGGGCAGCTTTAACAGAACAGGGCAGAGATGAGAAAGGGCCTTGCCTGATTTTTGCTGGCAGTTGCGTGCGTATGCTGCCTGATATCCTGGTGCTGGTGTGTGGGGAGCGATGGTTCCGCTGACTGCGGTAGTTCGGATGCGGATGAGGTTGTGGACGCAGTGATGTCTGCAGGTAAGTTTGAGGGGGAGCCATGGCGCGCAGCAGGCTAAAGGGGCCAGCTGGATGACATTCTCGCAGACCTCTGGCTGGGCATATGCCCTGAGGTGGTCAGCCACTGCAATTGGTCTGACCGGACAGGATGGGGTATGTCCGTAGTCCTGTGGCCAATGGCCATGAGACCCGTTGCCTATGGCCATGAGGCCAGTGGGATCTGGTCCTGGCCCTGGTCCGGACTGTGGCCTGGAGTGTTGTGACTGATGGCGGATAAATGCACAGAGCCCGCACCCTGAGTAAAACTCAGGTGCGGGCTCTTTGTTCATGAGGCCAGAGCGGGACTCGGGCCGTCTGATACCAGGCCTGTTACCGCACCGGGAAGTTCGACTGCGGGGCTGGTCTGATATCTGGTATTTGCCTTATTAGAAGAACATGAGCTTCTTGTAGTAAGGGAGCATGACAGCCTTGAAGTTAGCGACGTAGTTGCTTACTACATTGATAAGCTCGTCCTCGCTCAGGGCCTGACCGTCATTGTTGAAGTTAACCTCACCTGATACACATAAGGTAAGAATGGCTTCAACCAGAGCCAGATCGTGGCACTCAGGGTTCTGCAGGTAGATGCCCAGCAGTTTGACCTGAAGAGGATCAACAGCAATACCGCCCTGGGTTAAAGGTGAGCACATGAAGACAGTTGGGCTGTCAGTGTAGTTCTCAATGGTATTGAAGTTATAGCGACGGCAGCGGTCCATCTTCTCTTCGTCTACAGACTCAGCGGCTACGCAAGGAGCACAGATGTTGGCGTATACCAGGGTGTTAATGGCATTTGCTACCTGATCAAAGGCCAGCTCCTGGTTGCTGGAGAGGATAATGTCCAGAATAGCACCAACGTTGTGTGGCTCGTTGTCAGCAAGGATCTCGATGAGAGGACCATATACAGCCTTGTCCAGCTCTACCTCGCCATTGCGGCCAGTGATGGTGTAGTTGAAGCTGTCAGCAGGATCAATCATGAGGATGTTGAGGCTGCGGAAGGTGGCCAGGTACTCATTAGGTGACAGAGGGATACCGCCCTTGACGTAGATGTCATGACGGAAACGCTGGTTGACGATGAAGTCGCGGGTGTCCTCATACATCACGGTACCAAGCAGTGGCTCAATGAACTCGATCTGCTCAGGGGTGAGATTGGCAAAATCAAGGTTATCATTGCCCAGAGCGGAACACATGAAGCCCAGGTCAGCACGCTCAAGACGGTGTGACATGTCGGAGAAGTGGGACATGGACCAGTGGGTATTGAGATTCTCACTTAAGAACTCATTGGTATTGCTGGCCAGAGCAGCGGTAATGCGCTCAGCAAAGTCAGGCTGAGATACCACAAAGCTTGGGTTGGCTCTGACGATAGGCAGCAGGTAGGTAGCAACACGGTTCAGACGCTCATGATCAGCCATGTTGGAAGGGTTCATCTTCTGATTGTACATGTGCATGAGGTGACGCACAGGCTCGAAGTTAATCATGCCTACAGTACAGTTATACGAAACGTAGAAGATACCGCCATCCTTGAGGTGACGATCAGCGATGTCGATAATGGTTTCCTGGTCGCGGGCAGAAATCCATGACCATACGCCGTGCAGACAGATAAGGTCAAACTTTGGCAGGTCAGTGCGACGGGCAAACTCTTCAAGAGACTCTGAAGTTAGCTCTGCTTCGATATTGCACTCTTTGGCAACTCTCTTGGCTGTGTTAACCAGAGATGGGTTAAACTCGGTACCCATCCACTTAGTGGTGGAGGTGGCAGCATGCATGGAGATGCTGATGCCCTTGCCAAAACCGATTTCCAGAGCGTTACCATTCTCAATATCTGGGAAAGAGAAGCCCTTGGAGGTCAGAAGGTGCTTGAGGTAAAGAGGGTTTTCTTCCTTGTAGTAGCTGTAGGAGCAAGGAAGGTCATATAAGAATTCTGAAGACCATTTTGACATGGCGAAAATCTCTTTTAACTGTGACAGCCTTACATAAAAAGCTTTGTAAAGCCGTATGAAATTCTGTTCACGGAAGTCAGTTCAGACCGCAGGCAGCCTGGCTGTCCATAAGCTCTGAATATAACTGTCCGCCCTTGGATATGGCAGCAGTAGCATGTCAAACATGCCTGACTTAAGTCAGGAAATATGTGTATCCCTGTCGTGCCTGCGCCTGTATTGCAGTGCAGCTGCCTGAAATCAGGCATATCTGGCTTTTTGCAGGCAGTTGTTCACGGCATGTCATGTCATGTCATGTAATGTAATGTAATGGCATGTCTTGGCATGTTGCTTTGGCCTTATATCAGGGGGCCGATTCCCTTCAGACCGTGACTGCTGTCATGTGCCTGAGCTGCTTCATGGCGAAGCATCAGGCAGCACTGAGCCTCTTCAGGCTGCAGCTGCTGCCGCTCAGGGCCATGTCAGGCTTAGATAACCATCAGCCTCTTTAAGCTTGGCAGATCAAAGGTCATGAAGCGGTGAACCTGCTTACGAACAACTTCGTACTTTTCCTTAGGATCGGTGATTTCACGATCCTTGAGCTTCATTGGGACATCATCGCCGGCAATGGAGAGAATGGCACGGGTGATTTCTTCCTCGGTTACGCCCTTGATGCGTTGAACGAGGTTGATCATGATCTTGGTGATGTCGTCAACGTAGTGACCGCCAGCCAGTACAGGAGAGCTCAGGAAAGCAATGGAGTGCTTCTGATAACCCTGAAGAATATTGGCGTTCAGAGTGAGGCAGCGTTCCTTGACCTCGTTGGTGATAGTGGCAGGATCTACAGCCAGAGCTACCAGGCCAGAGCAGATAGCATAGACCAGATTGTCAAGGAGCTCTTCCTGTGGAATACGGCCGGTAGTGTCACCCTGTGGAGCCGGAGCATCAGGATCAAAGGCCAGCTCAGCACGCAACTCGGCAAAGCTGTGAACCTTGTAGTCACTAAGGAAGTGAATGATCTTGCGTACACGGCTCATGTCAACCTTGTCGGTACCCAGACGGGTTCTGATGGTGAAATCATCGTCCTTGAAGTTGACCATCAGCACCATGTGGGTAGCATCCAGCTGCTCCTGGAACTGCTTTTCACTTAACTGCAGAGCGCCCTTTACATAGAGGTCGGAACGGAACTGCTGACCGGTTACATAGTCATAGCTTGCCTGATAGACAGGAGTACCCTTGAGAGGAGCCAGAATTTCCTGCTCTTCCTTCTTGAGGTTCATGTCATCGACATTGTCAGACAGGCGGGCCTGACAGATATAGGTCAGTTTGGCAGTTTCAAACTTGGCAGCAACATCATCAAAGTGCTCAACAAACCAGTTGCCGTTGAGATACTCGTGGGCTACATAGTTCTGATCCTGACTTACCATCTTCTGCTCAAAGTGCTTTTCTACCCATGGAGCAGCAGTTACATAACCTGGCTTGAGTTCAAGCAGCTTCTTGATGAACTCAATACCTGGAGCTACCTTCTGTACGTGGTTCAGAGCTGGATCAGCAATAAAGTTTGCATAGTTGTCCAGGATGTTTCTGATTGGCTCGATGTAGTTGAAGCCTGGAGAGGTGTTGTAGGAGACGTACAGCACGCCGCCAACCTTGAGCTTGTTGCGCACGAAGTCGACGATTACGTTCTGATTGTCCTTGTTAATCCAGGACCAGATACCGTGCAGGCAGATGTAATCGAACATTGGAACGTCTTCACGCTTTGCAAAATCGCCAAAGGCGTCATCGCGAAGATCAACAGGTACATGACCTGTTTTGGCCAGCTGCTGGGCAAAGTTTACCTGGGATGGATTGAAGTCAGTGCCATACCACTTAACATCGGTAGCTGCACCATGCATGATGACACTGATACCGTTACCAAAGCCCAGCTCACAGGCAGTGGTATCCGGTCCCAGCTTAGGGAAGGCCAGACGCTGAGTAAGGAAGACGAACTTTAAGATTAATGGGTTGAGCTGACTGAAGTAACCGAAATTGTAATTTGTATCGGTGTCATAACCCATGTTCCAACTTTGCACGATATCTCTCCTAATAGAGCACGAAAGGATTCCGGCTAAGGAAACCTGTAATTAAGCCTGGCGCCTTACGGCATCAGTCATGAAGCCATGACTCCCGAGGTGCTGGGCAGGCTTCCCTCCCGGGCCCGCAGGCCCGCCACCGCCTTTATCCATGCACTGCAGCAATAAGGCTGCACCGCCATGAACAGATTTATGAGCACAGGCCTCCATACCTGGACAGCCCTGATCTCTGTCGCCTGAAAAACTATGATCAAGCCAGGGATCGCACAGGAAAACTGCTGGATAATATGCAGAAGCGGCCTGCTCAGTTCTGCAGCAAAAGCTTATGCTGCGCATGCATATCATGTATGCAAGGAGGGAGGCCGCCCGAGACGGTTAATGAAATAAGAAGACAAACAGACCCTGACGTAACTGCAATTGCAGTCACTTATCAGGCTCCAGTTACTCCATAATCTGTTCTGTATGACCGGTTCAGCAGCATGACCATAAACAGATATGGAAGCATGCGCAACTGCGATGGTGTATGGTCGTACCATACGGACAGTAAAGTGTCCTTATCATCAGTGAAATGACAGTCACAACAGGTATGAAACTGTTTTATGTGGCTTTTAAGCCACTTGATAAAAACCGTAGCACTCAACAATACAGACTTTAAGTCTGTCTTAATTACCCTCCGGGCTTTAGCCTGTCAGCAGAGGGAGTCAGCTCTACGGCAGCTAAGGCATACAGATAGAAAAGTTAATATTTTCCTCGACTTTAACAGTGTCTGTTCAAAGTACGAAATGCCTTGCCGCACAATACAGTGCAAGAAGTGTGCATGTTTGCATCACGGTAGAACATTTTAACAGATAAAAGCATTGCAGCCCGTTATTTTATGGATAAGTGCTTTTACATAATTCTGTGGTAATGGCAGCAGCTTCCAGGGCGACGCATCACTGCGGCAAGGTATGACGATATTACGGCAATAATTATCGATGCTCCCCCTTGCGATATTCAAACAGTCATTAAAGCTCAAATGAAAGCCATTTTGTAGCTGCACCAGACAAGAGGTATATGCAGTCCTGCAGGTAATGAACTGCGCTGCACTGCAATGCACTGCGCTGCACCGCACCGCACTGCTCTGCAATGTACATTCGAGCTTATGCGCATCATGCACGTCATGCACGGTGATCCGTTGCTAACATGACATCAGCAGCGTCCTGTGCCGCCGTCACCTGACCTGCAGCTGTCAACGCCCGTGAATCAGATGGCCAGTCTTCATAACCGCTGACATTCAAACTGTCATATCAGCAAAGCTGCGAAGAACATATCCTACATCAGGTTCCAGAACATGCTGTATAAAACCATTTATCTTTAAGTCCGTCCTGTTTCTGACTGACATGTAAAATCAGCATCACAGTGCTGCCACACATTATAATGCTGTACGATGTGAGGCCTCATGCACGTCATAGCTTCATGTACGCACTGGCCCCATAAGCGCCTGACCTCATGCCGCTGTGGGGGTAAGACTTTCCTTAATGACAGTGATCATTTCTCTGTTATAAGGTTACAAAAGGACAACAGCAGTCAATGCATCTGAAAGACAGAAAAGTCCGGGATATCGACAGGCAGATGTAAGTTAGTGAAGGTGCACGGCTGGGCATTGCATCTGAAAGGCAGGAAATTCCGGGATATGAACATACAGAGGTCATTAGCAATGTGCATGACTGGGCAGTGCATCTGAAAGGAAGGAAATTCCTGGATATGAACAGGCAGAGGTAATTAGTGAAGGTGCACAGCACGGCAGTGCAATGCACTGGAAAATGAGCATCATTGCATTTCAGGACAGGGCTCATAAGGCGGCTTTGACTGTCGCTTTACATAAGGTTATAGGGATTAATATGTCGTGCCTTGCCATGGCCGTATGAAAGCGGCTTAGTCAGGCAGGAAAGGGATATCTGGAGGGCTTTGAGATATGGTTGCAGAGGAGTGGTTAAAGCTGCCTGCTGATATTAAAGACAGGTGGGGCAGACAAAGCAGCATAGCAGCAATGACGCAGTCAGCCCGGAAATGTCCGGGCTGGTAAATATGGCATCTGACTATGTTAAGTCAGCAAGCTGTGGTGCCGACATCGCCTGTTGCAGGCAGATGTGCTGAAGGCTCTTAAGGAGCCATGATCTTGAAATGTGCAATCTGCTCAGCATCTTTTTCATTAAAGTATTTGAGCAGGATCTTTCTGACAGTTCCGTCCTCAAGCATGTCATGGTAGGTATCTACCAGAACTTCTGTGGCACGGGTTCCTTTTTTCATGATAAGACCCATCTGTCCTTCAGAGTCAGGCAGTGCAAAGGCAATCTTGAGTCGGGCGCCATGCCAGTTCCTGACATAATCGTATGCTACAGGTCCGTCAGTAATCATGGCATCAGAAAGGTTTGCTGCCACACGGTAAAATGCCATGAAGTTGGTAGGGGTACCATGCATGGTAACGTGAATGCCAGAACCCTCAGGGATATAATCTCCAGCTACAGTACCTTCCTCGGCGGCAATACTCTTGCCATTGAGGTCATTGAGGGTGCTGGCAGTGGAACCGTTGCGCATCACTACTACTGAAGATGAAGATACTGTAGGACCTACCAGCTCAAAGATACGGCCTCTCTCTTCTGTAAGGGAGATTGCACCGCCACTGATGTCAATTCTGCCTTCTTTGGCCATATCCATCATTTGACCAAAGTTCACCAGATCAAAGCGGTTGCTCTTGAGTTTAAAGCCTGTACGTTTTTGAAGCTCGCGCACTATGTCAACGTCGATACCGTCAAGATCAGTGAAGTTACGGTTAACTATAACGAAAGGCGGAGCAATTGAGAAAGCCACAGACAGTTCAACATTGGCAAGTGGCTGAGAGCCATGACGTTTGCTGCGGCTGCCCTTTGATACAGGGATGAGGGTTGATGCCGGCATATGTACCACAGCTGGTGGCTCCTTAAGACCGGCAGCGAGATCATCAGGGCTTGAAGCAGCTACCAGAGCCAGCAGGTCTTTTCCTCCTGAGGCCAGGGAGGCAGCAAGTTCAGCACTTGAATCTGGAATTGACTCTGTTGTACTCAGAGCGGTGCTGTCCTGCGTAATATACTGATTGTCTGAGGGTTGAGCCTGTTCAAGGGATTCTTGAGCATTAGCGGCGGATATGGCTGACGTTAAACCAATGCACAGGGTGCCAGTTACGATTAGAAAAGAGCGCAGGCTCTTGACTAGAATATTCACAATCATTTCTCCAATGCCAGAGCAGTGTCTGTAGGGGCGGCCATACTGGCCGCACTGATAAAAGCCGACTTACGGGTGCTGAAAACTGGCAGAGCATTTTTCCTGAGGCTTCAGGAAAGCGTAGATAATGCACTGCCTCCGTTGCTGGCTTACTGGAACTGTATCCAGATTACTGTCTTTTGACAGCCGGGCAATTTTATCGGCTTCACAAAAGTATGCAGCAGTGTGACTTAAGAGCGACATGCAGACAGGCCCTGCCATGCGGCCCGGTAAAATGGTCACATATACGGATACCTCCGTGAGGTCATAACCATGTTAAAGACAGCGGTGCTAAAGTGCTGTTCTGGCATGCATGATTACATTGATAAAAGCGCTCATGGAGAGATTTGCCGACATATCTGGACAGGAGAGCAGCGGCTCATGGACACAGTGTACTGAAACACCTTATGTTTAAGATTAGGGCATTGCGGAACAGTCATTGCCAGCTGTGTAAAGCAAATATGGCAATGAATACAGGCAGTCCGCCTTAATGCTGTCGCGCAGTATTGCACCTTGTTCCCAGGTGTATATGACCGGGAAAGTTGTGCGATGTTACGCGTGTGCATTATGGTTTTTATACCCGCTAAACGTGAAATATTCAAGCAGTAAACGTTATAGCGGAGAAATATCAGTTATATGGTGGATGTCCCTTGCTATCAAAGATGCAATACTTTCCGTTGTGCTTGTTGTTCATGCATCAAAACAGGAAGAGGATCATCACAAAATACCGTCAAGCTCGTTCAGCCAGTACCGCTGACAGGCCATGGATATGTGAGCAGTACTCCGTACAGGTGTGACCGAGGTGAGGTGTCTGGCCTCTGGCCATATTCATATGATGAGGCAGCGTACTGCACCTGAGCTTTCAGGCAAGGAAGACAAAGCTGTACACAAATCGCATATTCATGCGAACGGACGCTAAATTATAGCAAAAAAGCCATCACATGCTGCGGCAAAGATTATCAATGATCAATTGTGATGCAAAAGGTGATTGCAGCCAGAGCCAGAATACTGAAGACCTGTAGTAGGACATACCCTGCTGCAGGCCAGGACTGAGGCCATAATGCTGGTCGATACTATGGCTATGACCTGGACCAGGACAATGCCCATGCCCAGGACAATGCCCAGCGCCAGTGGCCAAAGGTCAGCGGGCAGTGCCCGGAGGACATATTACACGCGCCTGGTCAGGATAATTGCGAAATTAATCCAGATGCATTGAGCAATCCTTTGCAATCAGGACAGACGCAACAGGGGGCCTTGGATGGGATGCGCTCAGTTACTGACGTTATGAGCCGATGAGGTTTCGGACTGTCAGATATAAGATATGGTCAAATCAGCAGGTATGTCATGGCATTTCATGGCATGGGAGGGAGGGCCGATAAGGACTTACGATCAGTCAAGGATATCCAGGAACTGCTCTAATGTGTCCATCAGATTGTGAGTATGATGGGAGTACAGGGAGTCCTCAATAATGTCAAAGTCAGGATCAAACATATAGATCATGACGCCAAAGAGGGTAAAAAGCGTAGCCAGGCGGAAAAGATGTGTGGTTTTCATAGAGACATTTTAACAACACAGGACACATGCCATGGTATCCCAGGGACTTTGGCTGTGGGATAAGGGAAAGCTCAGGTGACCTTGTTGCGCTTCTGCTTGCATATGCCAGTCAGCCGGTAATAACCAGAGTATTTGCCTGTATGTCTGATATTGCCCGATACTGTCAGATGAGCATTGCTGTTGTTATGAAAAGGACTGCTGTGCAGTCTCTCCCTTATGCGACCGGTTAGGGTCGCATATGTTGAGTGATTATCTGAAGCCCGAGCAGTTTTAGAGCAGGATGATGGCATTGCGGCAGACAGTATCTCTGTCCGGCAGTGCCGCAGGTCCATCAGTGTTTGGAGGTCGGGTTCAGTTTCTGGATGAACAGCATGAGCTGCACAGTTGCAGCTTAATAATGCTGATCTCCTGAAATCAGCTTGTCAGCACAGCGGAAAAGTTATCAAACCATGGCGCTTTGCTGATCAGTAATAAGATTATGTGGCTCTCCACTGATAAAGTCATATGACAGCGCTGTAACACATGCTAACTACAGCTGCTGTTGTCAGCGTACTGGCAGAGCGTCAAAGGCCTTGCCTGAGCTCTCGCAGCCCATACAATGATCCACACGGGCAGCGAACTGGATACGCCAGAAATGTGAGCCTCAACTGGTGCTCTATTTCAATGGAGGCGGTGCAGATTGTAATACATAATCGTTACTTGCAAAATAAGAAATTTGTGCAGTTGACCAGTATGGTCATGGATACATATTTTTGACTGAGTGCACAATAAAGGAAAAAGGTCCGCTAACATAGATATTTCTTTATTGAAAAGCATCCTTTTCTTATCTAGAATCGACCTTGGATAAACATTTATGTGGGTCAGGCGCGGCTAAAGGCCTGCCCCATCTAAATCAGACAGACATAAGGCCAAAACATCACATCAAAAGGTCACTCACAGTGCGGGTCAGCACTGGTGATGCATAATGACAAAGCTTTTATCCATCTCACATCACATACACCTTCACATATACCATTGAGGCTGACAATATCCTGATCAGCCGGGCATGGTCGTACTCCCACATCCAGCACTCACTCCTGAACACAGCATCCCGAAGAAACCAGAACTGTTTATTCATATTGAATTAACCGAATATAATCTCTTAAATCTTACAGTATCTGACAGTTGGCAAACTGCGTACTTTGCAGGCTTTGCAGAGCACCTGTAATTCTTGAGCACGACCATGCCCCATCGCGCCCCTGGCCCATACTTTAACCCGGCCACCGCCAGCCGCACCGCCACAGTTCCATAGTTGAACCAGGCCACGACCTGTAGCGCCGCCCAAGTCCCATAGTTGATCCAGGCCACCGCCAGCCGCACCGCCACAGTTCCATAGTAGAACCAGGCCACCGCCAGCCGCACCGCCACAGTTCCATAGTAGAACCCGGCCACCACCAGCCGCACCGCCACAGTCCCATAGTTGAACCAGACCACCGCATGCAGCGCAGCCTCTGTACCATAGCTGCGCAGGGACGGTACTGAAGCACCGATACTGACCCAGAGCTTAGCCAGGCGACAACCTGCAGCAATAGGCCGATCCAGACTTGAACATGGCCTCCACCTGCAGCGCAGCATCTGGCTCAGGCTTGAGTCAGGGCTGTTCCTGCTGCACAGCAAATGGCTATGGATTGCTGCCAGGCTACTGCCACATATCTGGCTGTGGTGGTTGCGACATATCTGGGTGTTATGGGGTGACGGCCAGTAATATTCAGCAGGCATGGCGGGGTATAATAGGTTCTGTATTCCGCTAAATTTAAGGAGCCTTTGAATGAGCAACCGCAGCTATCTTTATGTACGTACTCAGGATGGTAAAAGCACTGGACTTTGTGAGTATCCGTATGAGGCCAGCATGACCCAGCTGATTATGGTCAGCTCCAGGGTGCGCAAAGTTAAGTCCTGCATCTGGGACGCTGAGGTTCCTCTGGCCCTTGAGGGTGATTTTGACGAAGGATGTAAGCGTCTGTTTGATTTTTATGAGCGCTGCCTGTCTCAGGGAGCTGTTACTCAGGAGAAGTACGACGAGCTTTGTGCTCAGGCTCATGAAGCTCTGGACAAGTGGGCTGGTAAGAATGCTACTGTGCAGCTTGAAACGGCTGAAATCTTTGAGATGGAAGATCCTGAGGATTACGATTTTGAAGAGTCTGAGGATGATGAAGATGGCTTTGAGTTCCTTGCCTTCCTGCTCAATGACCTTTATGAAAATATCTTCAAGGACTTCAATGCCTATCTGAAAGACAGCATCAGGCAGCTTAAGACATTCAAGGAGACAGGTGCATCCGAAGCTATTGATGAGGCTCTGGATGTTGACTGGGATGAGATTCTTTTCTACAGCCCTGACAGCAATGATGATGACGATGAAGAGTAAGGACAACAAAGGACATTATTGCCCATCCTTAATTCAACCTGGCAGCTGAACGTGGCGCACAGCTTTTCAGCTTTTATCTTCCAGCATTTAGCTAAAGGTACAGGCAATAAAGCAGGTCCTGACATTGCAGGTCACCATGGTTGCTTAATGCATTACAAAACATAGAGCAAATTGCCTGATAATAGAGCAGCAAACAGTAAATTTACTGGGAGCTGCTCTTTTGCTTTATGGCAACTGCAGCAAAGTGCACCAAATTCCCCATGACATCCATAGTAAGCGAGCATGATTAATACCAGACAATATGCTGATAGAGTGTGATCTGATGCTCCTTATATCAATTACAGAAATGTCTGCAAGGGTGTGTTCAGGTAAACACTGTGCCGTACAGGTCGGCCTGGTGCTTTAGCTGAGCTGTGTGACCCTGTATTCTTTATGTATGGTTTTATAAAGCAAAACAGTACAGTACAGCTCCGCTTTGAATTGTTGTCTGTATGGCAGGGTAAGGGATGCGGGGATTGAAGGATTCAATCCTGCAGGTTAAAGCCTCATGGATACATGTATTCAGGTCAGAGCAGATTAAAGCTTCAGGTCAGTCTGACAGAGCAGATATGTTTTAAAGAACTTTCACAAAACCCTTTGTAATCCGGTTTGTAAAGCCTGGCAGGATGTCCTGATGGTGGCTATGGACGAAAAAGTTCAATGGGAAGTGATATGGAAAGAGAGGGCATAGTCATGGGGCGCCAGGATTTTTTGTTGTTTATCAGCTGGGAGGATGGTTGGATGATGAGGATGAAACAGGGAAGTCTGACAGGAAAAGTGAATGGGGAAGAGAGAGAGGTGAGAGGTGAAAGGTAAGTGGTGAGAGGGATGGTTTGTGGAGACGGGAGATGGGGACGGATATTGGGATGGTTAGTGAGAACTGGTAGTTTTGATGTGCTGCAGACAGGAAACAGCCCGTCCATGGGACGGGCCATTGTGACATCAAAAGGTATCGGTTTTTCTCAGGAGGCCTGTGGGGCGGGCATGCTGCCCTTGCTTTGCTTTCCCCTGTCAAGCCGGGCCTGCCGGGCTTTTCAGTAGTTGCCGGCCAGGCGGCTGCCTGAGTGTTTATATTCTGGAATGTACTTGTCGACAATCGCGTCTACAGTGCCGTCCTGCTTCATTGCACTGAAAGCACGGGCCAGTTCGGCAGAGACCATGTCGTCCTTCTTAAAAAGCAGTCCAATTGAGGAAAAACTCTCCGGAAGCTCAAAGGCAATCTTAAGACCGGCGTCTTTCCAGTAGTTGATATAGTCTATGGCAACAGCGTGGTCAGCTACCAGCGCATCGGCATGGCCGCGTGCTACATCATAAAACTGCATGAAATTGGTGGCGCTTTCGCGCATCTTTACCTTGCTGGCATATTCACCCGGCAGTACGTCCTGAGCGGTGGTGCCAACTTCGGCAGCTACAGTCTTGCCTTTCAGATCATCAAGGCTGCTGATGCTGGAGTCAGCTCTGACAACTGCCACGGCATTGGACAGACAGGAACGATCAGAGAATCTGTAGTTACCTTCGCGCTCCTGAGACAGGGAAATAGCTCCGCCTGTGATATCCAGGGCACCTGAAGCGCTTACATCAAGAAGCTCTGAAAAGTTCATCAGATGAATACGGCCGCCTGAGAGTTCAAATCCGGTACGTCTCTGCAGCTCGTTGATGAGGTCAATATCAATGCCACTGAGATTGTTAAAGCCCTTGTCTGCAATGACAAATGGTGGTGCGATGGCTACGCCAGCCTCAAGAATATGACCTTTTAGAGGCAGAGACTGTGCTTCCTGAACACGGGTGTCCTGGGACTGTACTGCAGACTGCGTCTGTGCTGATGCAGTGGCAGCGTTTTTATGAGCGGCAGCGCAGGCTGGAGCGGTAATTACAGAGGCCAGAAGGGTGGTAGCGCACAGCAGGGCGGCACCTGACTTGATGAAAGTAGCTTGCATTTCTTAACCGTTAGCATGTAGACAGACAAAGCTCAGCTAACAAGTTGCGATGTGGCATCACATAATTGCTGCCGTAAATGCTGTTTTTGTGCATTTACATCAGCGTCGTGGTGTCAGCTGGCGTAGCCAGTTTACCGTGTACGTAAGAAAGTGAAACATTTTTTCATCAGTCTCATTATCCGTTTTTCATTTGACTAAGAACATGATGTTCGTAGCAGCTGATAAAGAGGCTTATAAAAAGGCGGTTATGCGCGTGGTAACGTTATCATCTCCTGTTCGTAACGTAATCTGAAGTACTTCTGAAATAGTTTCACGATTTACGTTTGAGTGGTTTCTTATCTGTCTGACTGTTTGTTAATGGTGCTCACTGCACTTTATGTAGGCAGGTTAAGAAGACATTATGTTTATATAAAGCCCTTATTAGATGGGTTTTACAATATTCTGTACATATTTGACAGTTTTATTTCAGTCAAGGGCATTTCCTTGATGCTGTCCATTCAAATCAAAGGGCATAGCCTGCGGCATGATCAGGCCTGTCATATGCTCTGCAGGACTGTGAGATACGCATTTTGTAAACTGGTAACCTGGCGTATCCTGCTTATTGTATGTAGAGTCGGTCAGAACCGCTCGTGAGTTTTGTGCCTGTATGGCATAGCAGCATAATTTTGTAACCGTTTTCATTTTGAGCCTGAAAATCCTGGCAGCATATGCTTACAGTCAGGATTTTCATGCAGGTACTGCCATAAATTCGTTTGATATTCAGTCATGCTGTAGTCCGCGTAAAATTCGGAGCATGATGCTGATTAAGCGCCATTACAGTTTTAACTATGTATTAAGGCACCTTTAGTTAAGGCTGCAGTCTTATGCTGCATTAATAATGGTCACTAAAATGTCTGGCTGACCAGCTGGTCTCAAACCGGGAGCTGTATGCAACAGGCTCTGCTGTGCAGTTGCGACCGCCTCTGTTGGGTCAGCCAAACCATTCAATAGTGAAAGTGATGGCTATATTACCATTAATTTTTTGAATTACCAGTGCCCTCGGGGAACACGTGACCGCAAAAGGCAATGTTAAACCTTTGCGCTCGCGTAAAGGGCGCATAAACAGGCCATTTATCAGAAAAGTGATAATAAGAATCATTTGCTGTATGACGTGTTTTGCAGTATCAAGTTATGTATCAAGGCTAAATACAGAATCAATTATTTACAGGGCATATAAGCAGTGATCCAAAAATTTGATCACGCAAATGTCTTGATTCTTGTTATTTTGCCTGGTCAGCCGGACCCAAGCCATGGCCATGTCCCGGCCGTAAGCTGCTATCAGGACTGAAATCCCGCCAAGATGCCTGCCATAAATCCCATATTTACGGCATTTAAAGCTGCCAATGTTTTTATACCAGGTAGTTTTCAAGGAACGCAGCTCTGCTTTTCCCAGATTTTCTGATACAGGCAGTTGATACCAGAATCAGGAACAGTGTTCGTAAACCTTAACAACATCCCATGAGCTGTATCCCCTGATGTTCTGCCAGTATGACAAGCGCACAGGATAGCCATCGCATTCATAGCAACATGGCCATGCCGTAGAGGCGGTCAACAGAGTGTAGGGGCTGCAGGGATAAAGGGGTGCCTGGTATATCAGGAGAGCGCTGTTTCTCGTTGCGGCCAGCGCATCATGAAACCGTAAAGTGGCCAAAACTTAAGTCTTATAACAGGGCCTTGTTTCAGTGTTGCATGGCGCCTGAGCAGGCATATGCACAGGTACTGTAACTTGCAGTAGCAGCGGCAGTGGCAGTGCCAGCGGCAGTGAATGTGACAGTGTTCGGGGGACCGCAACCTTCTGAGGCTTATGATGCTTCTGAGGCCTGTCATTCGGGCGCCTGCGCTTTTGCAGTGGTGAGAAGGGGGAATGCAGGTGCCAGGCGGTGAGGATCATTGAGCGAGCTTTGTCTCCTTTTGCCTGTTGGCTTGCAGGCTTGTTTTACAGGCAAAAAAAGACCGCCTCCCTGTTACAGGAGGCGGCCCCACACCGTTTTATTTTAAAATAACTTATATATCGATTGCCTAATTATACTTACTTAACAGTACTACCTAAAGCAATTCACAACAGACATCTGCTTTAATTACAAAATTTAATGTTAAAAAATTATACTTTAACTTCAAAAATTTATGACCAATCAGGTTTTCCTGTGCAGGCTGCTTTTGCTTTTCCAATGCTGCATTTACGGAAAAGATTCAACCAGCTCATAAGAGTATCCGCATAAGAAAAGCGCAGTATGGTTCTGTGGACACTGGCTGCGTAATACGGTTCTTTTGCGGAACCGTATGCTACCGTTTAAGAGTAACTATCCTCATAAAAAAGCCATGTTCAGGATAGCACCGCTGAAATAAACACACCACTTGTTATCTCGAGATACATGCCTGTAAGTATCGCTGTTGCAGCTTGTGCTGATACCTTGAAAATATGCGCACTCAGTCTGTGTTATGAGCGGCACAGCCGGCTTATACGCGTCCGTTCAGCTTATAAGACGCCCGGTAACAATCTTAAGGCTGGCAGCATCACATCTGCTGATTTTAAGCAGATACTCTCAATGCTAAGGCCTAAGGATGGGGCTCTTTACTGGGAAGCAGTCAAAGAGCTGAGAGCTGCAGAAAAACTGCGTTAAATCCTCCGATTAGCTGCAGACTAATGTGGGGGCGCTCACTTACCTTTTGTGTCAGCAATGGTCTTGCCTGGCAGCATATGCAGGCAATGTTTCCCTGATGACTCCCCGCCGGTAACGTGAAGCAGCTCGCCATGCAGCTGAAACACGATACGCCGAACCGGGTACATGGCACCTGAACATGCTGCCCACGTCACCCACCTGGAACACGATACCTGTGCCAGTCACATGAAACACGATACCTGTGCCAGGCACGTGGAACACGATACCTGGTGCCGGGCACATGGCACACGATACCTGTGCCAGGTACATGAAACACGATACCTGGTGCCGGGCACATGGAACACGGTACCTGTGCCGGGCACGTGGAACACGATACCCGGTGCCGGGCACGTGGAACACGATACCCTGTGCCTGGTGCGGAGCCATATCTGTTCTCCCAAAAGCTGTTGCTGTTCACACCACATGGATTGATGAGTAATCAGACCGGCGCAGTAGTGAATACCATACGAATGGTGTTTTTTGAGCTGCAGGCTGCAGGCTAAGTCTGTCGACAAAGGACTGCCTGTTTAGGGCGGCCTGAAGCTTACATAATGGCATTGTGCCGGGGTATTTAACCGCAACAGCTGTACGGGACAGATCAGCAGGAAGTTAAGGCGCTGACATCGAACAGTTAACAATGTCTGTCCTGCTGATGGTATTGCTGTACCGGAAATTCAATATCTAGAGCAGCTGATATCAGCATTTTAGATTCAGCAAGGATAAACGCCATTACTTCGTTGAAAAAATGCGGAATCACTCACATATTTTGGTCCTGTTAACCTCAAAAAAGTGACGGAATTTCGGCGAAAAACAGTCCAGTCACCGCAACAATGCATATCTAGTCATGCATTTGCTTCAAAATGGTGCGTTATGGCGCTCGACTCAGTAAAACGCATTCACACGACAAAAGCACAGTCATTTTTATTGTGTTAATAAGCGAACTTCGATGCATAAGGGCTCCAGCCACAGGACAGCAGTCCTGAGGCCGAACCCACTGGTGTGCAGCATATGCTGACCGGAGCTTAATTCCGGAACATAGCTCTGATGGGTTATAGCTGGTATGCAGGCAACTTAACTGCATTGCCGCATTAAAGCCGCTGCGTTACATCGGCATTGGGGGCTCGCCGCGACATTCCATCGGCATTAGGTTACTCGCCGCTGCGTTACATCGGCATTGCTATGCTCGCCGCTGCATTCCATTGGCATTGGGGTGCTCGCCGCTGCGTTTCATTGGCATTGGCATGTTCGCCATTGCATTCTTTCTGCATCGCGTAAACATAGCCCTTGTACTGGTGAAGTGCCGTGGATGTCGAGGCTGCATTACCTCATTATTTATGGCTGTACAGGAGAGCCTTCACAGTGGCGAGTGTCAGTTGGGCAGGTATGGCCTTGCAGGTGGAATCAGTGCAGGCTGGAAAACAGGCATGTTCGTGGGGATATTTTCGGGCACCAGCGGCAGTCAGCTAAGTGTCAGCTGTGATTGCAATTGATATAATGCCATGCAAGTGTCTTTACGCTGCGCTCATGCCGCTGAGCCGTTATCAGAGCGTGGTGTACCGTCCCGTTACAGCTCCATTCTGGCAGCTGATCTGCGCTGCAACAGGGCTCAATATTAGCCTGTTTGTATATGCTCATTTACGGTCTGTCTGCTTCAGGTTCTGATCGTGTGCCCCAGAGCTGTACTGGGGGCAGTGCAGGCGACGGGGCACTGTGCTTTTGTGGGGTACAGGACATTTGCGTTCTTTGCAACTCACACCCGGTCTGCCTATGGCAGGACGGTGTTGGACTGAGATGCAGCCGGTAATCGCTACTGGGCCATGGTTTGTTCGGTTTAGACTGTGCCTTTAATGCAGGCCATGCTTCGTAAGCATGTCTCTCCTGTGTGCATGTCGTGCCTGTATTCAGGTTGTGCCCGTATGCATGTCGTGCCCGTATGCATGTCGTGCCTGTATGAATGTCGTGCCTGTATGAATGTCGTGCCTGTATTCAGGTTGTGCCCGTATGCAGGTTGTGCCTGTATGCAGGTTGTGACCGTATACATGGCATGCTGGATGAATGCTTTTGTGTTTTGTTCACCGCTGCAGCTGCCCTGAAGGGCGGCGGGTTTTATGCATGTTATTTGCGATGCACCTGGAGCATCAGTGGTGCGGCCTGAGAATACCTGGGAAGCGCAATTAACGGGGGCATGGGGGCCGGGACAGGTGCTTTGGATTGCATGGCCTGGCATGACTTTGTTTTTATTTTGAGGCTTTGGCCTTACATGCTTATGTGACTGCTCTGTCCCTGCCTGACAGAAAACTGCCGTGCAGGGACAGAACAGTTGTGTTGTTAGATTTGGATGTGCTGATTGACAGAGGACAGATGGATGAGATCTAAGAGTTTGACTGCCAGCAGGCTGGCCAGGGCTACAGCTCTGGCTCTTGGTGCCATGACAGCCACCGCCCTGTGCGGACAGGCCCTGGCCGAGCCTAATGTGAACGTGCTCAGGACTATTGAGAAGAGCAACACAGTACCTGCCAGTATGTGTTTTGTTTTAAATGGCCGTCATGTTGTTTCCTCGGAAATTGACAATCTCAGCCGCTATCTTGAGCTGCGTGACAAAGACGGTCAGATCATGGACGGCGCTCCGAGCGTGGTTAACGATCTTCTCTGCGTAGGCAATCTCAACAACGGCGACAGCTATTCTCTGCGCTTTAAGAAAGGCCTGCGTATGGCAAGCGGTGACAGGCTCAATGAGACTTTCACCTCAAAGTTCACCATCTCTGATGCCATGCCTCAGATTCGCATGCCTTACAACATCATTCTGCCCAAGAGTGGTCACAACAGCTCCTTTACCATCAAGACAGTCAATCAGCCGGCCGTCAAGGTTGCCATCTTCCGCATCCCGGCAGCAAGTCTGCGTGATGTGCGCATCAGCGATCTCATGACCAATGAGGTCAGCTTCTGGAATGCATCCCAGCTGTTCAACTACTCTTTCCATCCTGTTTACGAGCGTGTCTTTGATCTTTCTGACGGTTCTTCAACCGACATCATGGATCTGAAGATCAGGGCTGCCCATAAGGCTATCAGAGCCCAGGCTGCAGCTGAAAAGACCGTACCGGTAATGACAGCTGATCCTGGTCTTGCCTCCCAGTCCGACCTTGGCGAAGCTGCCTCTTCAGAGGCCGCTGATGCTGTCCTTGAGGCTCAGCGTGCCCGCATTCCTGAAAAGATGCTCAACAAGCCTCAGGAGATCAAGGTATCTCTCAAGGACTTTGTCTCATCATCCGATGACGGCATGTACTTTGTGGTAGCTGCTGATCCGCGTATTGATTTCTCCTCAGGTTTTTCCTGGGAGATGCTCAATGACAGCGTATTGCCTTTCACTACCCGCTTCATGGTCATTACCAATCTTGGTGTCAGCACCTACAGCAGCCGTGACGGTATCCTCGCCTCGGTACGCTCACTGACTTCAGCAAAGAGCCTCAAGAATGTCGATGTTGAGCTGGTAGCCACCAATGGCGAGGTGCTGGGCAAGGCCCGTACTGACAAGGAAGGCACAGTGCGCTTTGGCCGTGAGCTCACCTCTGGCAAGATGTCACTTGCTCCTTCCCTGCTGCGTGTCAGCACAGACAAGGATTTCTACCTTGTAGATCTGCAGTCATCTCCTTTCTATCTTGAGGACAATACCGGCCTTGTTGATCCGGGCAAGTATTCAGCCTATGCATGGACTGAGCGTGGTATCTACCGTCCTGGTGAAACCATTCACTATACTACTCTGGTCCGTAACAGCCGCCTTGAGGGCCTGTCTCTTCCTCTTACCCTTACCATGTACAACTCTCTTGGCAGTGAGGTGCACAAGACTCTGCTGTCCATTTCTCATCAGGGTGGTTACGAATACGATTTTGACATTCCGTCAGGTACCCCTACCGGACGCTACACTGCCGTGCTCTCCCTGGGCAAACAGAAGCTCAGTGAGACTGCCTTTAACATTGGAGCTTACGTACCTGCCCAGATTAAGGGTGAGATCGTCAACAATGACAGCGTCATTGGCGTGAATGTACCGTTCAGAATGAAAGCACGTGCCATGTTCAACTATGGCGGAGCTGCTTCAAGCCTCAATGGCAATATGGTTCTGGACGTTTATCCTGATGAACACCCTGTGCCGTCAGCTGCCAATGCTGCCCGTAACAAGGATCTCAAGCGCTTCCACTTCGGTCCGGACAAGAGCACCTATGAGTCACTGC
Organism: Anaerobiospirillum sp. NML120511; assembly: GCF_023050955.1. Taxonomy (NCBI): domain Bacteria; kingdom Pseudomonadati; phylum Pseudomonadota; class Gammaproteobacteria; order Aeromonadales; family Succinivibrionaceae; genus Anaerobiospirillum; species Anaerobiospirillum sp. NML120511. The sequence goes on along the minus strand of NZ_JALKIK010000001.1, from coordinate 30,473 downwards.
GCCGCTCTTTTACTTTCTACAATCTCAAGACCGATGTTGAGGGTGTGCTCCAGCAGTCTGTGACTGTACCTGATGCAGACTATCCACGCAGCGCCGTACTCAAATCCACCGTATTTGATACCAATGGCCAGGCTGTCAATGCCAAAAAGAATTTCAAGATTGCCTTTAACCGTCCGGTTATTGGCGTGCGCCAGCTGAGTGCATCCGAGGCCGGCAAGGCTGTATCAGACAGTGATGCCGCATTTGCTCTGTGCTCCTATCTGCAGGACGGTTCGACCTTCCCTCAGGACGTCAGGTACTTCGTCTACCGTCAGTATGTTGATTACAACTACGTTTTTGAAAACGGTGTATGGCGTTACGTCCAGTTCTTCAGCCGCAATCTGGTAAACCAGGGCACAGTAAAGGTAGACAATCAGAAGATTGATGCACCATCCATTACTCTGCCTCTTGATGACGGCTCCTACGTTCTGGAGCTGGAGTCTGAAAAGAGCCGTACTTCCCTGAACTTCATCAAGGGTTTCAAGAGCTCGGGAAGTGCTGACACCCCTGATCGTGTTGAGCTTTTTGCTGACAAGAAGGAATACAGTCCTGGCGATGAGGCCCGTCTGAGCTTCTACAGTCCATTTGACGGCTATGCCAACCTTGCCATGGGCAATAAGGGCATAAGCTCCTTCAAGACTTTCCGTATCAGCAAGGGCCACAATGAGGTCAAGGTCAAGATCACTGATGAGTTCTACCCTCAGGGTCACGCACTGCTGTCCATTTTCTCTCCAATTAATGAAGATCAGCAGGGATCAGTACGTGCTGTAGGTCTGGTCGATCTCAATATGGATATGACTGGCAACAGAATGGAGGTCAGAACTGAAGTTCCTGATGAAATCAAACCTCAGTCAGAGCTCAAGGTTAAGATTACTGCCCGCCCTGAAGGTGCAAAGCCTGAGGAAAGCAAGGGAGCACAGGAGGCCGGCAACGATGTGAAACCTGCTGACGGTTCAGGCGGCTGGGCCCGTGTTGCTCTGGTAGACAATGGCATCTTAAGCCTTACCAGCTACAAGGCTCCTAATCCAAATTCATGGTTCATGAAAGACCGTGCTTATGATGTGTCTTTACGTGATCCATACGGTCTTATCATGACCGATCCGGGCCAGCGCGGTCAGGGTTATGACGGTGGTGATGAGGCTTTCATGGCCAAAGCAAGTGGCGTTGCTGCCATGGAAAATGTTCCATACCGCACCATTGCCCTTGCCTCAAAGATTGTGCCTTTAAATGCCAGTGGCGAGGCTGAGGTTGCTTTTGACGTACCTCAGTTTGCCGGCAGCCTCAAGGTTATGACCGTAGCCTGGGACAACTCCCGCACCGGTGCTGACTCAGAGGATGTGACCGTGCGCGACAAGGCTGTAGCTACCCTTGGTCTGCCACGTTACCTCAATATTGGTGACACAGTGTCAGGACGTCTGAACCTGCACAATCTCAAGGCCCGCAATACCGAGTTCAAGGTTGATATTTCATGCTCTGGTGCTGTGCGCTGCTCCACTCAGACTGTCAGCAATCTCAAGCCTGGCATTCGTGAAGATCAGCCATTTGATATCAAGGCCATTGATACCGGTACCGGTACCATTGATCTCAAGGTCATTAACCCTGATTTCAACTTCAAGGACAGCTACCAGCTTCAGGTAACTGAGCCTGTTCTGCCATCAGTCAAGAGTCTGGTACGTCATATTGAGCCTGGCAAGAGCATAACTATCAAGGTAGGCAGTCTGTTCAGAGACATGTCGGCCGGTATGATTTCCTGGTCACAGCTGCCAGATGTCAATCCTGAGGCCTTTGTCCGCTCTTTCAACCAGCAGGGCAGCTCCAGTCTTGGTGATCTGTGTGCCGCTCTTGAGGGCAAGCTGCTCTATGGCCGTGATTTCATCGCCACTGATGAAAGCCTTGAGGCCACAGCTGCAGCAAATACCGCCCAGGAGGCTCAGGCAGCTGCACCTCTGTATGCCAGCGAAGGTCAGTACAATGATGACATCCAGAGCCTTATCTTCCGTATCAGTGCCCAGCAGCGCAGCAGCGGAACCTTTGGCCCGTCTGTATATGACTCCATTTATGCTGCTGATCTGCTGTTAAGAGCTGATGAGCTGGGCTTTAAGGTTAATGACAGCACAGTACAGAACTGTCTGAACATGCTGCGCGGTCTTACCTCTGATCCTGACAGCAATGCTGTCTATGCATACGAGGTTCTGTCACGCCGTGAAAGCGTCAATCAGGCTGATGTACGACAGCTGCTTGACTCTGACAAAGTCGAGCGTCCACAGCAGCTGGCTCACCTTGCCAACACTCTGGTAAATCTGGGCGACAATGGCCGTGCTCAGGCTGCTCTGGACAAGGCTGTTGAAGGCCTGATGCGCTGGCAGACTGCCGATGACAAGCGCGACAGCGGCAAGCGCACCCTTGACTCATGGTTAGAGTGGGTAATTACTGTTTCCGAGCTGGCCGTGGACGGTCACTGGAATCTGCGTGAGGCTGCCTTTACTGTTATTGATGCCGCCGTCAGACAGGGCCGCACCGATCTGGTAGAGCAACTGGTGGACAATCTGCATGAGCTCAGGAACTCACCTGACTATCTGTCATCCATGACCATGGCTGCCATGATGCGCGCCTCAGCTCACCTTGACGGCCGTGATGATGGTGGTCGTGCACCAGGAGCTGAATCCTCCAAGAGCGTCAACTTCTCCGCTCTGCTCAGTGCCGAAGACATGAAGGTACTGATGACTCCAGTCAAGAGTGACAAGCCTGACTCTGGCAAGTCAGCTAAGGATGGCAGCACCGCAGGTGCAACCGCTGAGACCGGTACTGATGAGGCTGGTAAGAACGCTGATCAGTCCTCTGAAAAGGCCCTTGCTAAGGCAGACAGTGCCAGCAAGGCAGCAAAGGATAGCAAGGCAGCCAGGGATGACAAGGGCGCAAAGGGCTCTGCCACTTCAGCTGATGCCCCGGCCAGTGCCGCAGGTCCGCTTTACGGTGTTGAGCCAGGTATTCTGACCATCTACAACCGCACTGAGCGTCCGCTTTTTGCCAATACCTCCATTCTGGGAACAGCAAAGAAAGACAGAGTCATTGCCAACAAGGGCTTTGGTGTCACAGTTAACTACTGGACCCGTGGTGGTGCCGTTGATCTGAGCACCTATGAGTTCCGTCCTAATGAGGAGGTTCTCATGGAGGTCTTTGTTGATCCTGATATTTCAGTCAGATCACCAACTATAGTGCGCGCCCGTATTCCAGCCGGCTTTGAGTATGTACGTACCCTTAAGGACAAGGAAGATCCTGTCTTTGCTCCACTGTTCAAGCCTGAGGATAATACAGCTGCTGTAGCCGGCAGTGAAAATGAAAGTCTCTTTACTCCATCCTCAGTGGAGACAGGAGATGATCAGCTGGTAGCCATTTACCCAACCGATCGTTCATGGGATGTACCTGATAACTGGTCACTGTTTGTTGTGCTGCGTGCAGCTCACAGCGGCAGCTTCAGACAGGGTGAAACCATGGTTCAGGTAGTAAGTGATCCGGGCTGGTACGGTACCTCCATGGGCACTCAGAAGATTGAAATCTCAGCCCGCTAATCACCATGCTGCAGCCGCTGGCCATACTCACGGCAGCGGCTTACCATGCTGCAGCCGCTGGCCACGCTCATGGCTGCAGCACAGCAAGGCAAAATAATGCGCTGAAATTCACAGGGCTTTCTGCCCCTGGTTCACTGTGAGAACCAGGGACATAAGGCCCTTATTTTTTGTCCCTGCAGAGCTCCGAGGTCAGCAGGTCGCTTCCATACCTGCACATTTCTACCTTGCGCCGGTGTCTGACCGCGTCGGCTTCATTCATCGCCATGCAGCAAGCCGCAATCATGTATGCACTACCGGGCCATAATGGCCACCCGGCATGCGCATATGCCGGTATGAGGTAAGGCGCACTTTCAGGTGCATCATGCCGCTGCGTCAGAACAGTATGGCCTGGCGCTACGACTGTCCTCAATAACAGTCGACAGCGCTCTTATCAGTTATTACTGCTCCTTGCCTGCCTGCGTGCCTGGCAGCTGGGTCGCTATGGCCTGACCAGGCCTTGGGGGCCTGAGCTCACACGCCTGTCCTAAGGGAGTGGCGAAGCAGGCTGGGTCGCTATGGCCTGACCTGACCTGGCCTGGCCAGGCCAGTGAGGGGATCACTTACACGGCACTGAGCAGCCCGGGGCCTGAGCTCAGGCAGCTGCCGCAGCTGTGATTTGCAGTGTCACATGGGCCGTTCTTGCGCCTGCGCGGGCAGCATGGTGCTGCAAGTTCCATGGTCTGTCCTTAGCTGTCATGGCAGGGGCTCTCTGAGCTGTAATGGCAGGGACATGTAAGGCAGGTTAACTGACTTGCCGTGCCTGAGCCTGGCATTTGGGCTCAGGGGGCATATGCCTTATAATTGGCGTTTCAGGAATATTTTATTACTCAGGTCAGCAATACAGGGTGTGATGTCCTTCCCAGTTGCATGACAGTTTTTATTGCAGGCGGGATTCTGCCCCTGTCTGAAGTCTTTCTTATTTCCAACAGGAACACAAGACAGTGCCGCAGAGCCCTTTTCAGGGTCAGGCTCTACAAAAGGTCTATACCTCACGTATGTCCACTGATTATAAAAAATCCGCTTCAACTCCTTCCCAGTCCCAGCAGGACCATGTGCAGCCGGGCAGCATCAGCTCTGATGCCCCTGAATCAGTGCACCCTGAACAGCATGACAGCACTGCCGGATCTCAAACTGTTTCAGGCACTGTCAGCACTGCCGACAGCACCTCATCAGCTGCGCCAGGTGCAGATACTTCAGATACCTCCAACAGTGCTGATAACAGCCCCACTGCCAGCTCTCCAGAGGCTTCCACGCTCAGTGGCAGGCAGCACACCCCATCACAGGTAAACTCCAGCAGCTCATCTTCTCATTCCCCTGATACTGACAGTACAGAGGTCGGTGCCGACGCCACCGGCGCAGGAAGCGCTGCCTGTTCTTCAGTTGCAGGCCCATCAGGTGCAGGTGCAGAAGCGGGCAAGACTGAGCAGCACGGCAATGCCGGGGCTGAGGGTAACAGCGGCGCTGACACCATTACCGAGGCTGAGGGTAACAGCGGCACTGACGCCATTGACGGGGCTGAGGGTAACAGCGGCACTGACACCAGTACAGGCAATGCTGTACAGGTGCATGGTAAGGCGAAGATTGAGCGCAGTGGCTATGCCCACATGGTGCGTGCAGTTTTTCGCAGGCGTATCCGTCACCGTCGACGTGACCAGCCACACCATATATCAGCCGCTGGCAGCTCTGGCAATAAGACTGATGCGACAGCAGCTGCCTTAGCAGCATTTGCTGCAGATGATAACGAGGACAGCGCTTACAGAGCCGAAAAGACAGCCGGAAATGCTGGAAAGCGCCGCTGGTGTTCGCTGCGCAATATCATCGGTGGCATGGCTCTTACAGGCGTTGTGGTCCTTGGTGGCTTTTACGGCATGATGCACTGGTGTGCCCCTGATTTAAGCCGCTTTTACGATCGCTCGCAAAGTCTTTATGACAAGGGCGGTAATCTGATTTACACCTCAATGAACAGTGGTGATTACTACCGTATTCTCACCACCCGATCAGATGTCGACCCGCTGTATATCAGAATGCTCATAGCCGCTGAAGATGAGCGCTTTTACTCCCATGCCGGTGTGGATGTGCTGGCAGTGGGCCGTGCCCTGTGGTCCAATATCACCTCAGGGCGCACGGTATCAGGCGCCTCTACTCTGGCCATGCAGGTCTGCCGCATGCTTGAGCCTAAAGACCGCTCCTTATGGTCAAAGGTTCGAGAGGCTCTGGGCGCCCTTTATCTTACTCATTACTATGGACGTGAGCAGCTGCTGTCTATCTATCTCACCCTGGCTCCTTTTGGCAGCAATATTGAGAGTGTTACTGCAGCATCATGGATTTACTTCAACCACAGTCCCCGTCGACTCACACCAGCAGAGGCTGCCCTGCTGGTAGCCCTGCCACGCTCCCCTGAGGTAATCCGCCCTGACCGTCATCCTGAATCAGCCCGCTACTATCGCAATGAAGTGCTCAAAAAGGCTGTTGAGGATGGCATTATCAAAAGGGACATTCTCGAATTTGCCACAGCCGAGCCTGTAAGTCAGGTACGTCACCCTCTGCCTGACAGTGGCTACTACCTGGGACAGAGTATTTTCAACGGTCGGCTGCAGACTCTGGAAATTCAGGCGCTGCGCTCCAGCCTGACAGCTCTGCTGGCTAAGGCAGGATTCACGCTTACTGACAGCACTCAGGACTCTGCCGCTCATGCCCAGGCCTCTCAGCTATCATCCGGTACTAAAAGCAGTATCCTGCTCACAGGATCATCCAGGGAAGAGTCATTTATGGCTGCATCATCTGTGTCTGCATCATCCCGGGATGCAGCAGCAGGTGCGGCTTCACAGGAAGATGCAGCTCTGACTCAAAGGGCTGGTGCCGGTAATAGCTCAGCAGCTCTGGATGTTTCCGAGGCGGCCCGTGCTGCATCCTGTCCTGAAGATCATGTACTGAAAAATGGCCGCCCTGTGAGCGCTGCAGCTGCAGCAGCAGGCGGCGACACAACAGCTGCAGCAGGCGGCACCACAACAGCAGATAGCGATGACCTTAAGGCACGTAACAGTGATACGGAGCGTGAGCATGATGCTGTTACCGGTGTCAGCCTGCGCACTGCGAAAAATGCCCAGGTTAACAGTGAGAACAATGATGAGACCATTTATGATGTGGTTGCCAGTCACTTAAATTCAGGAAACCGAATGGCCTCAGCTGAAGGCGCACCTGCTTTAAGTCTGACCTTAAGCCCCGAGGCTCTTGAGGCCTATGCAACCGTAGCCATGCTCTCACATCAGCGCAACCTGAGCGCTCGTAGCAGGGATGAGGTCAATGGCAATGGTGATATGGCCGGCAATGCTGGCAGAGGCGGCATCCATGAAGGAGCAGCCGGTAAAAACGGGCGCAGTGATGCGGCCTTAAAGGGCCCGCTGCCTCGTGAGCTTTACACTACCATTGATCCGCGCGTTCAGAAGGTGCTTCTTGATGCTGCTGCCCTGTATCGCAAAATCTATGTAGGTGAGGACGGACAGGAAAGCCTTGCCATGGTGGTAGTTGATAACGATACCTTTGAGGTACTGGGCTATGTGGGCGCACTGGGCAGGGATCTTTCCTATGTGGATGCAGCACTGGCTCTGCGCTCACCTGGCTCCACTCTCAAGCCATTTGCCTATGGCATGGCCTTTGAACGTGGCCTGTTACACCCTAACTCCATTTTGCTTGATGCCCCGCGCATTTATAACAGTTATCAGCCGCGCAATTATAACCGCCGCTTCTATGGCGAGCTTACCGCTTCACTGGCACTGCAGGCCTCGCTGAACCTGCCAGCAGTAGAGGTAATGCGTGCCATTGGTCCTTACAACTTTATCAACCGTTTAAACAGCATGGAAAACGGTCTTGATGTGCATTCAGCTGACAGCTCGGGCTCTTACGTTACCGGTCGACTGGTACTGCCTGCCCGTGCAGAGCCTGACCTGTCAGTAGTGCTTGGTGGCTGCGGAATCACGCTTTTTGATCTGACTCAGCTGTATGCCTCACTGGCCCATGATGGCGGCATAGCACCATTGCGCGTGCTGAGCCCACGTCGTCCAAGCTCAGCTGTTTTCCACAAGTATGCCTCGCGTGCCCCACTGGGGCGACTTGCTGCACGTGTTACCGGACACGATATTCCTGTGGGTTCACAGGCTCCCACAGCAGCAACAGAGGTTGACCGCCTTAAAGATGAAGCTGCCGCCATGTCCTCAGGTAATGCTGCAACTTCAGTGTCTGAGGGACGGGCAAGTGCACCAGAGGATGGTGAGGGCGTAGATACCGGTCTGTCCCATACCAGCAATGCCGGTAAGACTGCTGATGCCTCAACAGGCGCCGCCCGTCAGGAGGTACCGACCACCAGCCTGTCTCAGGTAAATGCACTTTCCGGCGCAACCCCTGAACCGGGCAGCAATTATGTGGTTCACGGACTTCATGTGCATTATCAGCATCTGCTCTCGGCACCGGCTGCCCGTGCTGTCTACAATGTGCTTGAGGGTACTCCGGCACCAACGGGCTTTGAAAGCGCCTATTACCGCTCAGCTGCCCGTATTTCATACAAGACAGGTACCTCCTACCGTAACCGTGATGCCTGGGCTGTAGGCTCAAGTAATAACATCACTCTTGGTATATGGACTGGCCGTCTTGATGGCAACCCGGCCGGTAATTACACAGGCTATAACCATGCTGCGCCTCTGCTCTTTGAGATCATGAGCCGTCTTACCTCTCACGACCGCTTCAAGCGCCGTATAGCTGATGATGTGCTCCTGCGCTCAACTCCTCCGGCTGGTCTTGACCGTGTCTCCATTGCCCGTCTTGGTCTGGTTACCCGCCGTAGTCAGAGCAGTGGTGAGCCATGGCGTGCCGAACAGGGTCACATGAACACAGCCTCTGGACCGGCCGCAGCTGCGGCCGGTGCAGGCGCACCAGGTCAATACCTGCCTGGCGTGTCATCCATTACCGGTGCATCAGGCCGTGGGGAGTATCACACCATTGAACCTGTGCTGCCACTGACCTTTACCTTCCCTACAGATGGTACCCGCCTGTCTCCTGGCAGTGGTAGACGCGTTAATGTGGTCTTTAGCGGTGGTGTTGCACCTTATTTCATGCTGGTAAATGATCATCTGGTACCACAGCTTGATTACTTTGAGCCGCGCTATAACGGTTTTCACACCATTACCATCATTGACCGCAATGGTGACTCCATCAGCTCTCAGGTATGGATTGAGGGCGTATCGGTAACCAGTCCGGAGCTTGACCACGGCTACCGTAATCCTGATGGACCTGACTATGTGGACGTAACCGAAGAAGAGGAAGAAGGCAGCGAAGCTCAGCCATAGCGGGCGCCCGCACTGCAGCACAATTGCAGCACGACTGCCGCAACAGTCACGACTGCAGCGCGACTGCCGCAACAGTCACGACTGCAGCACGACTGCCGCTACGGCCACGGCCACAGCCATGCGCTCCTCCCATGTCCAGTAATAAAGCCCCTGTCGTCTTACCGCCTCAGGGGCTTTATTGTGTCCGACACGGGCAGCTGCACCGGGAAAAGCTCCCAGCCCGGCCGCGCAGCCAGGGCCGCGCAGCACGCACAGTGATGCCAACAGCTCCAGGCCGTCGGCCATTATCACAGCGTGGCCTCGCTCAAGTAAAGGACAGCTGCTACACAGGACTGCAGATGCACCGGCTCATGATGAACCTGTGCATCGTCTTTTTGTGCAGACTTGAGGGTAGCATTTATGGCGGCATTGGGAGGGGTTATGACGATATTCATAATACTTTATAGAGCATTATGAAACAGTAAGACATTGCCAGTGAAAGGGGCCCTTTCCCTGTCCTGATGAAGAGCAAAATGGCCTGGTTAAAGTACAGTTGTCGGCTCAGGAGGTGTTCAAAGCCATACTGATAAACGCAGTTTATAGAGCAGGGCAGCTTTCAGACAGAACGAGCTGGACAGAATGGCAGGTAAGATACCTGGGGAAAATAACATGGTACACAATCACAGACACGACAGCATTCAACACAATGATGCATGCTTTTGAGTTTCCAGGCAGGAAAATAACCTTTGAAGTGAAGTGAAGTGAAGTGAGCTGAACTGAAGGAGGTTAATGTAGTAGAAAGTACTGCATTTACATGCTTTTGACCGAGTGACAATCATTTAAAAAATGGCTTATATTTAGGAATGGACGATGCTCTGACAGTGGTGCTATACTCAGAAAAACCATTTGCAATACCGTGTTATGCAATGTGGTCTCTATAAACTGTTTTGGAAAGTAATGCCTATGCCAAAAGTACCGCTTGAATACTACGAAGAGAAGCTCAAAGAGCTGGTCCATGAGCCGTTATCGGCCATTTATACCGGTGACATATTATGCGATCACTATCTGTTTTTCTTAAAGGACTCCAGTCTCACACCTGACATGGTAACGGGTCTGCCATCATATCTTGCCTGTTATGCTGAATCGGAGCGGCCTCCACTGCTGGTAACCGGCTTTCCTCACATGCTTGAAAAGGAGCTCAAGAAGGCCATAGATGAATATAAGAACAGTTAAACAAAGGCACCCGCTAAGGGTGCTTTTTTATTCCTGCCGGCAGGGTGCCAGACCAGTTGCCTGGCAGTAAAGTGCCCATACCGTGCTGTGCCCATATCGTGCTGTGCAAGCAGGCCAAAGCTTTGGCAAAGAGCGTGATAACCTGACAACATTATCCCCGGGCATAATCACATAACGTAATCCATAAACATAAGCCACAGGCAAAAGCTCATCGCTCAAAAACTCAGCATAGACCACAAGCAAAGGCTCTTAGCCTGATAACTCAGCATAGTCCTGCATCAGAGGCATACTGCATATGTTCCGGCGATGGCCAGTGCCAGGCCAGGTGCTCTGATACCAGGAAACATCATGTACGCAGGTAAGTCCGGTATCTGTCAGCATGGACGTCACAGGAATACGGGTGCTATACTCAAAAGACCGTAGTGCCTGCAGGGCTCTTAACTGAAGATTTTTCCACATCCTATTTCAGGGTAACTATGATGTCTAATTTTGTTGAAAATGGCTTGAATAAGCCGTTTGTCTTAATTTTTGCCGGGGGGGGGGTAACACCTTCTTCTAAGTCTGTCAACTGCCTGAGTTTGACCATGGAGGTGCTCCATGGATAAACTCACAATGCAGTCAGTTGACGGCGTAGCAGCCAACATCGACATCATTGCCCGACACTTCCCTGCCTGTATTACCGAAGCACGTGACTCAGACGGTCAGCTGGTGCACGGTATCGATTTTGATAAGCTCAGGTCCGAGCTTTCCTCCTCATGCATCCCTGAAAAAGCAGAACGCTACCAGTTTACCTGGCCTGGCAAAATGGATGCTGCCCGTCTCGTCAATCACCCGTCTACCGTAACATTAAGACCATGCCGTGACCAGAGCGTGGACTTTGACACCACCTCTAACCTCTACATTGAGGGTGACAACCTGGAGGTGCTAAAGGTCCTGCGTAACACCTATGCCGGCAAGGTCAAGATGATCTACATCGACCCTCCTTACAACACAGGCAAAGATTTCATCTATAAGGACAACTATGCCATGGACAGGGAGGAGTACCTGTTGCAGAGCGGCCAGATAGACGCAGCTGGTGGCCGTCTGGTCAGCAATACCACTGCCAATGGCCGCTATCACACTGACTGGCTTAACATGATCTATCCACGTCTGAAGATCAGCCGTGAGCTGCTTAAAAATGATGGCGTTATTTTCATAGCCATTGATGAGCATGAGGTGGAGCGTCTCAAGATGTGCTGCAATGAGATCTTCGGTGAAGATAATCTGGTAGGCACGCTCATTCTCAAAACAGCTACTGATAACAACCCTACCATGATCACAACGGAGCATGAGTACTGTCTTTGTTATGCCCGCAATAAGAGCGCACTGACGTCATGGACGGCACCATCTCCTGAAGTGGAGCTCATTGTGAATGAGTATCAGCGTCTTAAGAGCTCATGCAGTGATGTCAGGGAAATTCAGGACAGGCTTCGCGCCTTTATCAAAAAGAACGAAAGCCAGTTGCAGGGTGTTACTCATTACAACGTTGTTGATGAGCAGGGTGTAGTTTCCATATCGCAAAACTCCTCAGACACACGTCCCGGTCCTTACCGCTACGAGATTATTCATCCCGTTACGGGCAAGCCATGCCCAACTCCGGCCAATGGCTGGCGCTGGCCTTTAAAGACCTTTGAGGAGTACGAGGATCAGGGGCTTGTTTACTGGGGCGCCGACCATACTGTACAGCCTCGTATCAAGAAGCGTATCGAGACGGTACGGGCCCGCTGCCGCAGTGTTTATATTGAGGATGGTCGTACCAGCACCAGGAGACTGGAAGATCTGCTCGGTGGTAAGAAGATCTTTGATAATCCCAAGAGCGATGTCTTTATAAAATGGCTTATGAAGTTTGTTATGACTGACAGTCACGACATTGTGCTGGACTTCTTTGGCGGCTCATCTACCACAGCTGACGCTCTTATGCAGCTTAACAGCGAAGATGGCGGCAAAAGAAGCTTTATTCTGGTTCAGCTGCCAGCTCAGGTCGATGAAAAGTCAGAGGCCGCCAGGGCAGGTTATAACAATATCTGCCAGATTGGCCTCGAGCGTATCCGTCGAGCCGGTGACGTAATCAGGCAGCAGGCTGGGGACCATAATGGCCTGTCACAGGTTGATACCGGATTCCGTCTGCTCAGGCTTGACAGTTCCAATATGAAAGACGTCTATTACGGCGCTGATGAGGTGAGCCTGGGTGGCTTTTCCGAGTTCAACATCAAGGAAGATCGCAGTGGTGAAGATCTGCTCTTTCAGGTGATGCTGGACCTGGGCATTGAGCTGTCGTCGTCCATCGAGGTCAGGAGCCTTGAAGGTCATACTGTGTATGTGGTCAACGACGGTTATCTGGCTGCATGCTTTGATGAAAGGGTCAGCGTTGATGCCGCCCGCGCCATAGCCTGCCTCAAACCGCACTGGTTTGTCATGTGCGATGCCGCCTTTGGCTCCGATGCCGATGCTGACAACATCATGCAGGTATTTGCAGGCTGCAGCGAGGGAACCAGGATCAAGGTCATCTGACCGCTCTTAGCGATGCGCACAGAAGGAAACAGTCCTCAACACTGCTGTATGAGCAAGCCAGCGGGCACAGTCCTTCTGATGCTTTCCTGTCCGGTTTAGGGATGCACACATACAATGAAACTCAGCTGAGCCCCGAGTCCCAGCCCGCCTGGCCTGCAAGGTCGTGCCCGGACCGGCTTGAGTCCAGTCCGGCCTGCAACAGTGCAGCTGCAGCCTGGTGTCCGTGACCAGTCAGCCTGACCAGGGGCCATGGGCTCACGGCCGCAGCGCTGACCGGGTGACACGCAGTATGTGACCTGGTGACAAGCAGTATGTGACCGGGTAATACGCCTTTGGGAAAATGCCTTATATATCGGCATGGACGGTGGTGGAACACGGTGTTATACTCAAAAAGTAATGGCGGTATGACGTCGTCTTGCCACCATATCGTTCCACATCCGATTTCAGGGTAACTATGATGTCTAATGTTATTGAAAACGGCTTAAATAAGCCGTTTGCTTTAGTTTTGCCGGGGGGGGGGGTAACACCTTCTTCTAAGTCAGTCAACTGCCTGAGTTTGACCATGGAGGTGCTCCATGGATAAGCTCTCTATGCAGTCAGTTGACGGCGTTGCGGCCAACATCGACATCATTGCCAGATTTTTCCCTTCCTGTATTACCGAGGCACGCGACCCTGAGGGTCAGCTGGTGCGCGGTATCGACTTTGAAAAGCTCAAGGCCGAGCTTTCCTCATCGTGTATTCCGGACAAGGCTGAGCGCTACCAGTTTACATGGCCTGGCAAGATGGATGCTGCCCGCCTTGCCAACCAGCCATCTGCGGCGACCTTAAGACCATGCCGTGAAGAAAGCGTAGACTTCGACACCACCTCCAACCTCTACATCGAGGGAGACAACCTGGAGGTACTAAAGGTCCTGCGCAACACCTACGCCGGCAAGGTCAAGATGATCTACATCGACCCGCCTTACAACACCGGCAAAGACTTCTTATACGAAGATAACTTCAGCATGGACCGCAAGGATTTCCTTATTCAAAGTGGTCAGCTTGGAGCAGACGGTAAGCGGAGGGTGGTTAACAGCGACGCCAATGGCCGCTTTCATACCTCCTGGCTGAACATGATTTATCCGCGCCTGAAGCTGGCCCGTGAGCTGCTCACTGAAGATGGCATCATGTTCATTTCGATTGATGATAATGAGAGCGATAACCTGAGCAGGCTCTGTGCAGAGGTATTTGGTGAGGGGAATATAGTCAGCCGCCTGATCTGGAAGAAAAAGCAGGGAGGCGGCAATGATTCAGACAATGTTGTTGTTGAGCATGAGTACATTCTGGTTGTGGCCAGGAACATTGAATGTGTGAAGCTCTTCCCTGTCAAAACCAGCCAGCTGGACATCAAGAAATACCCCGAAAAGGACGAATATGGCCACTATGGTCTGATTACTCTTGATAAGACCTCCATCAGTGGAGGTCCAACTCTGATTTTTGATATTACCGGCCCTGATGGCAGGGTTTACAGCCCAAGAACGGTCAAGGGCAAACAGGCGTACTGGCGCTGGTCAAAGGAAAAGGTTGAGGCAGACTACGATTTACTGGTGTTCAAGGATGGAAAGGTCTATACCAAAAACTACTATAGTGAGGAGGGTGCGGTTCAGAGAAGTCTGCTGATAGGCGAAGAATATGGCCGAACCAACCATGGTGGCAAAGACATCAGCGATCTGTTCGGCTTCAAGCCTTTCTCCTATCCCAAGCCGGTAAAGCTCATAGAGCACCTGCTTGCCCTTTCCTGCAGGGAGGGCATAGTACTGGACTTTTTCTCCGGCTCGGCCACAACCGCTCATGCTGTCATGAAAGTAAACGCCAGATGCGGCTCAAAGCTCAGCTTCATAATGGTCCAGATCCCTGAGGCTGTAGTTCCTGAAAAAGATGATGCCAAAAAGGCATATGAGGCTGGTTTTAAGAACATCTGTGAAATCGGCAAGGAGCGTATCCGCCGTGCCGGTGCTGCAATTAGGGCAGAGTCCGGGCTTATGGCCGGGGACCTGGATACAGGCTTTCGTGTGCTTAAGCTCGACAGCTCCAACATGAAGGATGTCTACTACAGCGCTGACGAGGTTAGCCTCAATGGCTTTTCCGAGTTCAACATCAAGGAAGGACGCAGCGGCGAGGACCTGCTCTTTCAGGTGATGCTGGACCTTGGCATTGAGCTGTCGTCGTCAATCGAGCTCAGGAGCCTTGCAGGCCATACTGTATATGTGGTCAACGACGGTTATCTGGCTGCCTGCTTTGATGACAGAGTCAGCATGGATGCCACCCGTGCCATAGCCGGCCTCAAACCATACTGGTTCGTCATGTGCGACGCCGCCTTTGGCTCAGATGCAGATGCTGACAACATCATGCAGGTATTTTCAGGCTTAAGTAGAGCAACACAGATTAAGGTCATTTGACCAGACTCATGGAGGCACACATACAAGGAAACTGTCTTAACATCGCCGTTGGAGCTGCTACAGCAAGGCATAATCCTGCTTAGCTCTCCCAGCCGGTTCAGGGAGGCGCACATACAAGGAAACTGTCTGAACATCGCCGTTGGAGCTGCTGCAGCAAGGCACAGTCCTGCTTAGCTCTCCCGGCCGGTTCAGGGAGGCACAAATACAAGGAAACTCAGCTGAGCTCCTATCAATGCAGCTGCGGCCGCATGGCAGTGTCCATGCAGCTTTACGGGAAGAGTGATTTCGGGAAATGCCTTATCTGTAGGCATGGACGGTAGCGGATCACGGGTGCTATACTCAAAATGGCATGGCGGTATGACGCCGTCTTGCCACCATATCGTTCCACATCCGATTTCAGGGTAACAATGATGTCTAATGTTATTGAAAACGGCTTAAATAAGCTGTTTGTTTTAGTTTTGCCGGGGGGGGGGTAACACCTTCTTCTAAGTCAGTCAACTGCCTGAGTTTGACCATGGAGGTGTTCCATGGATAAGCTCTTGATGCAGTCAGTTGACGGCGTAGCAGCCAACATTGACATCATTGCCCGACACTTCCCTTCCTGTATTACCGAGGCCAGAGACCAGGACGGTCAACTGGTGCGCGGTATCGACTTTGAAAAGCTCAAGATAGAGCTTTCGCCAGAATGCATCCCGGAAAATGTTGAACGTTATCAGTTCACATGGCCAGGCAAGATGGATGCTGTGCGACTCTCCAACCAACCCTCATCTGCTACATTAAGACCATGCCGTGACGAGAGCGTGGACTTTGACACCACCTCCAATCTCTACATCGAGGGAGACAATCTGGAGGTACTCAAGGTCTTACGCAACTGCTACTCCGGTAAGGTAAAGATGGTCTACATCGACCCACCCTATAACACTGGCAACGACTTTGTCTACAAGGATGACTTCTATATGGATAAAGAGGAGTTCCTTGTGCAGACAGGCCAATTCAGCCGAGAAGGGGTGAGACTGGTGAAAAACACCAACTCCAATGGAAGATATCACAGTGACTGGCTGAACATGATTTATCCGCGTATCAGGCTTGCTCGTGAGCTTCTGTCCGAAGATGGGGTGATTTTTATATCAATTGATGATCATGAGATTGAAAATTTATTGAAAGTTTGTTCAGAGGTCTTTGGTGATATCAATTACGTTGGAATTTTCCCTTGGCGCAAAAGATCTGCTAAATCAGATGTGCCATTTGGTGTGTCCCAGGACTATGAGTGGGTACTATGCTTTGCCAAGTCTGACAAGTTCAGGGCAAGCAAGGAGGTGACTGGAAGAAAGTATTACGAGTCGCCAGACTTCCCGGGACGTCCTTGGAGAACTCATGATTTAAAGCAGCAGAAGACAGCTCTTGAGCGTCCTAACAGCTTCTTTGATCTTGTTGATCCAAAAAATGGCGCTGTATACAAACCTAATCCTAAGGCAACTTGGCGAATTACCAAGGACACGTTGAACGATTACCTTCTCAACTCAAGAATCATTTTTCCTGGCGATTACCCTTTCCTTAACTCCAAACAGCCGTTAATGCGATATTGGAGGTCAGACGATGAAGCTAAGTATGGAGAGCGTTTCGGCCGGAATGCGGTGAGCACTCACTTGCCCGATAACATTAAGGGTTCTGACGCTGGCACAAAAGAGCTCGATTCACTATTCGATGCTAAAGTTTTTGACTTTCCTAAGCCAACAGATCTTATATTGTACTTTATTGATGCGATAAACGATCCTGAGGCGTTGATTGTGGATTTCTTCTCTGGCTCTTCTAGTACAGCTCATGCTGTTCTGAAGAAGAATTTAGAGGACAATGGTAATCGCAAATTTATCATGGTTCAGATTCAAGAACTAACTGATCCTAATAAGGATGCTTTCAATGCCGGTTATAAGACCATCTGTGAAATCGGCAAGGAGCGTATCCGCCGTGCCGGTGCTGCAATTAAGGCAGAGTCCGGGCTTATGGCCGGGGACCTGGATACAGGTTTCCGTGTGCTCAAGCTCGACAGCTCCAACATGATGGACGTTTATTACAGCGCTGACGAAGTGAGCCTGCCTGGCTTTTCCGAGTTCAACATCAAGGAAGATCGCAGTGGTGAAGACCTGCTCTTTCAGGTGATGCTCGATCTGGGCATTGAGCTGTCGTCGTCAATTGAGGTCAGGAACCTTGCAGGCCATACTGTGCATGTGGTGGACGGCGGTTATCTGGCTGCCTGCTTTGATGACCGGGTCAGCGTTGAGGCCGCCCGCGCCATAGCCGGCCTCAATCCGCACTGGTTTGTCATGTGCGATGCCGCCTTTGGATCTGATGCCGATGCCGACAACATCATGCAGGTCTTTAAGGCGGTCAGCCCTATGAGCCAGATCAGAGTTATCTGAGCCCCAGGCATGTCCATGACGGGCTATGCCCATGCTGGGCCGGGCCTGGCATGGCCGGCCTGGCCGGAACAGAGGTATCGGCCCCATGCCAGGTCAGAACAGTGGTAACTGACCATTGGGCTTGAATCATAATGATCATTGCCGACAACATCATGCAGGTCTTTAAGGCGGTCAACCCTATGAGCCAGATCAGAGTTATCTGAGCCCCAGGCATGTCCATGACGGGCTATGCCCATGCTGGGCCGGGCATGGCCGGCCTGGCCGGAACAGAGGTATCGGCCCCATGCCTGGTCAGAACAGTGGTAACTGACCATTGGGCTGGAATCATAATGACCATGTAATGGCTTAGGTCATTACTGTTGCCCGGCTGCGTGTCCTTTGAGGCATGGCAGTACCGGGCTGCGCCATAAGGCGCATTGCTCCTGCTGCTTTATGGTTGCAGGGACATGCCCGTCGGGCACATATGCTGAGCAGCAGGCATGAGCCTGTATTCAAAGCGCTTTGGATTGGAATAATCATGAAACTTATCTTCAAGAAACAGCAGTATCAGACTGATGCGGTCAACAACACAGCCGAGGTGTTTGCAGGTCAGCATCATAAGGAAAATCTCGGCGCGGGTGCTGTTCCCGATGCTTTTGATATGGGTGTCTGCGATCAGATGAGTCTCATAGAGACCAATGCTGATCTTGATCTTGGCCCCAATACCAGAGAGCAGCTGCTGGCCAATATCAATGCCATCCAGAAACGTTCCGGTCTGCTGACCAGCAAGGAGCTGTATGGTGACGGTTCCATGGGCTGGTGTGAGCTGGATGTAGAGATGGAGACAGGTACAGGCAAGACCTATGTCTACATCAAGACCATTTTCGAGCTGCACCGCCGCTATGGATGGAGCCGCTTTGTGGTCGTAGTACCGACCTTGGCCATTCGTGAGGGCACAAATCGCAGCTTCGAGCAGCTCAGTGAGCACTTCTTTGAGGAGTACCACTGCAGAGCCAACTATTTTGTCTACAACTCAGGCAACCTCAACCAGCTGCGCCACTTTGCCGAGGGCTCGGGCATTCAGGTCATGATAATCAACACCCATGCCTTTGCCTCCAGTATGGATGAGACCAAGGTTAATAACAAGGCATCGCTCATTATCTACAGTGAGCGTGACGAGTTCGGCTCGCACCGGCCTATTGATGTGCTGGCCGCCACCAGACCAATTGTCATTATTGACGAGCCGCAGAAGGCTGACGGCAAGGCCACCCAGAAAGGCATCAGACAGTTCAGGCCGCTGTTTACCATAAACTACTCGGCAACTCACAAGACAAAGCACAACTGCATCTACTCGCTTGATGCCGTGGATGCCTATGCTCAGAAGCTGGTCAAGCGCATCAGTGTCAAGGGCTTCCAGACCCTTAACATGACCGGCTCTGACGGCTATATCTACATGGGCGGTGTCATTACCTCTACTGACAGGCCACCTTATGCCGATGTAGAGATTGAGACCAGGAACAAGGACGGCAGCATCAAGCGTACCCGCAGACGCATGGAGGAAAGAGACAGCCTGTATGATGAGTCTAACAAACTCAATCAGTACAAGGGGCTGTCCATCAGCTCAATTGATGCCGTCACCAACAGCATCACCCTCAGTGACGGCCGTGTCATTTCAGCCGGCATGGTGGTCGGTGACAGCAACCTTGACAGCATGCAACGTCTGCAGATCCGCGAGACCATACGCTCACATCTGAACAGAGAGGAAGAGCTCTACAATCTGGGTATCAAGACCCTGAGCCTGTTCTTCATTGATGAGGTAGTGCGCTACAGAGTCTATGATGAGGAAAAGAACCCTCATCCGGGCATTCTGGCTCAGATGTTTGAAGAGGAGTATGAGTTCCTTACAAAGGACAAGCTGGCCGAACTTGAGCACTCAGGTGCCAGTGATCCGCGCTCAGCCAGAAGCTCCTACTACAACTATCTTAAGAGCACCTCAGGTCATGCCGCAGAACTTCACAATGGCTATTTCTCCGTAGACAAGTTCAACAGATTTGTCGATACCAGGGAAAAGAAGACCGAGTCCGACACTGACAAGGAGCGTATAGCCGCCTACGATCTGATCCTCAAGAATCGCGAAGAGCTGATGAGCTTTGAGCAGCCGGTGCGCTTTATCTTCTCGCATTCGGCTCTGCGTGAGGGCTGGGACAATCCTAACGTCTTCCAGATCTGTACCCTGCGTCAGAGCAACTCCGCCATAAGCAAGCGTCAGGAGGTAGGCCGTGGTCTGCGTCTGTGCGTTAACAATCTCGGCGAGCGAATGGATTACGAAGCTCTGGGTGATGATATCCACAAGGTCAACCTGCTTACCGTCATAGCCAACGAGAGCTATGAGGACTTTGTCAGAAGCCTGCAGGAGGAAACCACTCAGGGGCTGCGTGACCGTCCTAAGGCCATTACTGTCGACAGCTTTACCGGCAAGACTGTAATGCTTGCTGACGGCTCTGAGCATAAGGTAACCGAGGATGAGGCTGACATGCTGCGCAGCTGGATGCGCACCCACAAGTTCATTGATGGCAAGGGCATGGTTACTGATGCATTCCGCAGCGCCATTGAGAACAACCAGGTTCCTGAGCTTGATCAGGACATGGCCCATCTGAAAGAACTGATGGTCCAGACAGCCCGCTCTACCTGGGAGGTTGAGGAAGTACTTAAGAAGAGAGTACGCGACGAAAACCGTTCGGCCACCATTCATGTCAGGACCAACAGCCATGTCGAGAATCCTGACTTCCAGATGCTTTGGAAGGAGATTTCCCGCAATTATTACTACACAGTTCAGTATGACAGCGAGGTGCTGATCAGAAATGCTGTGGAGCAGCTCAACAAGGGCCTTGAAATAGCCCAGATGAGCTTTGAGATTGAAGAGGGCAGCCAGGTTGATGCTCAGACCTTTGTCAGACGCGGCTCCAACCAGCGCTCTGACGCGCGCCACATAACTACCGGCGTCAAGTACGACATAGTGGGTGACGTGGCCAGGGCGGCTGCAGTTACCCGTAGAACCGCAGCCCGGGTACTTAACTCCCTGAGCCAGGAAAAGCTCAGTCTCTTTGCCGTCAACCCTGAGCGCTTCATTGCCGCTGTGGGCCAGATTGTCAGCATGTGTAAGCAGGAGTTGCAGGTAGAGAATATCTGCTATGAGCTCATCGATCAGACAGATGATCTGAAAAGCAACAATATCATGGCCATGATTAACGATGCCTTCGACTGCGAGATCAAGGCCGATACCCCTTACATCAAGGCCAGAAAGCACATTACTGACGTGCTGGTAGTGGACGGCCTGTCTGAAAACAGTGTGGAAAAGCGCTTTGCGCTCAAGATGGATGATGCCCGCGAGGTATGTGTCTTTGCCAAGCTGCCGCGCAAGTTCAAGATTCCTACTCCGGCCGGTGATTACTCTCCTGACTGGGCCGTAATCTTTGACCGCGATCAGGTAAAGCATTTCCGCCTGGTAGCTGAAACCAAGGGCAGTGTATCCCTGGATCAGTTAAGACCGGTAGAGCGCCAGAAGATTGAGTGTGCCGACAGGCTCTTCAACTCCATGTCAGACAGGATACGTTTTGCCGTGGTTGAAAACTTCAACCAGCTGCTTGATAAGGCCAATCAGGACTGATACCTGTCCCGAGCAGTCATAGCCCGTCAGGCCTGACACCTGTCACGGAAAGTCATAGCCCGTCAGGCCTGCCACCTGTCACGGAAAGTCATAGCCCGTCAGGCCTGCCACCTGTCACGGAAAGTCATAGCCCGTCAGGCCTGACACCTGTCACGGAAAGTCATAGCCCGTCAGGCCTGCCACCTGTCACGGAAAGTCATAGCCCGTCAGGCCTGACACCTGTCACGGAAAGTCATAGCCCGTCAGGCCTGCCTCCTGTCACGGACAGTCATAGCCCTTGAGGACTTAAGTATAACAATGCCTGCTGATGCTTGATTCTGCTTAATGGTCTGCGTCTGTTGTGTCATACCTGCCAGATCGGGGCAATTTTGTAACTGTCAATAATTGCATAATTGCAATGGTGCAGAGCCACAGTTGCACTGTACAATGTTGTATGTACAAAAGACTTTAGAAATTATTCATCACATACAGGGCTGATATACTCTCAGGTATTGATACCCCATATATGCTGGCCTCAAAGGACAGGGACATAATAAGGAGCTTACTATGAATAATTTGCCTGTGAATGCCATATACAAGGGACCTCAGGTGGATCTGGCGCTCTTTTGTCACAGTTCAGCTGTCTCTACCAGAGATGCTTCAACTCTGCAGAGCAATATTGAGCGGATATCAATAACTGCCATGTTCGGTACTCCGGCCAGCAAGGGTGGTTCTGATGGCTGTCTGATAATCTGTGAGGTTATCCCTCTGGCTGCTGCACTTCCTGACAAATGCATAGCTTTGCTGGACCGTTGTTTTGATAAATGGGAAAAGGGGGTTAAGACCATCTTTGTTATCAGGGGGACGGGAGTAAGCAGGCTGGCAGCTGTGTACGGCGAGGGAGTGCTTATAAGTGATTATGCCAGTAACGACAGGCTGGGGCTGGAGTCATGGCACCAGCCTCCACAACAGCTGTGGCGTTTGCTTTGCCTCAAGGCTGCTCGTGTAGATTTTGTCAGTCAGGATCTCTTTGACAAGGTTATGGACCTTGCTGCCCGTACTCAGATGGCTGAGCGCGAGGCAGAGACACTCAGAAAGTCTAATCCGCCAAAACAGACTCATAAAAACCTTGAGTTTTTTGAGAAGAAAATGCAGGCCGAGCAGAACTATGAAAAGCTCAGAAAGGAGCTCTCCAGCTATCAGGTCCCGCAGTAAGTTCTCCGTGGCATAGCCAGCTCAAGCCATGATGCAGCTCCACCTGTGGTTTCACAGTTTGCTTCAGATACGGCAGCGACTGACCCAGCGTACGCTTCCAGCATAGCTTAGAGCTCATTTATTTACTCATAACAGGGCCCTCACTGGCTTTATGCAGGTGAGGGCTCTGCTTTTGCTGCATGGATAAGCTTACAGGTATCAGAGCGTTCCATTGCATAGACAGTGCCCCGTGCTGAGATCGTCTCTGCGCCCTGCCTTGTCCTTGCAACAGTGCCATTGACGCGACGCGATAGAGCTTTGGACAGAGCCTGTCAGCGCTGTGGATAGAGTTTTGGACAGAGCCATGTCAGCGCTATGGATAGAGCTTTGAACAGAGCCATGTCAGCGCTATGGATGAGCCTGGACAGAGCTTTGGCCAGAGCACTGTCGAAGCCGTGGATAGCAACCCGTACTGTCAAGTTGTTTGAAACATGAACGAGTCATTGCCCGGACTGATCACAGTTCAGATTCATGACGGTTCTCAGGTGCACTATAACGTGCCTGTAGCGCAGTCATGAATAGTTGTGAGAGCCAGTATGAAGGTTTGCAGGTTTTCACGATCCGGCAGAACTCAAAGCGACTGGAATGGATTTGTTCGTGCCAACATAGAAAGCAAAGCTGTTTATCGTGCCACGATAGTAAACAGGACACTGGGAGGCATTTCCAAAAAATCAGTATGTATTAATTCAGAACGACATGCGATATCAGATCGCGTTATTAAGACACCCAACGATACATGAAAGTCATGGCTGGGTGACCGGGGCGACTGCCGTGAGCAGCTGCCCCATTTTTTTTGCCCAACAATTAGTCGCATATCAATACATCAATCATCACACTCTTCTCTCATTTAGGTTGTTCTAAGTACTTAAATCGGGTGTAATAATCTCCTCAATGTTTGAGCGCGTCTTTTCAGGAACTTCGGTTTCTTTTTGTGACAAAGATCACGACAAAAAATTGAAGAGAGGGTTTGTCGAATCCACGATTGGGAGCCTGGCAGCTCTTCTGTTAGCTCCGGGAACAGCCCGTATAATAAAACGAACATTCTTTAAATTAGCGTAGCTAACTTAGGGAATAAGTCATCTTCCTCGCAACTCTTTCTGCTTATATTTGTGGCGCGCTCATTTCCATAATCTTAGGAGAATTTATGAACGTCGATGTGCCTATTATTCCAGACACATTTGCGCCTGTTGAGATGCCGTGTGCTGTCTCTGACTGCTATGCGAGTCAGCAGAATACAAGTAATCATGCTTTGTTTGAGTCATCTTATGCATCTGCAGTTGGTATTGATGTCCACAACAATAAGATGGTTGCTGTCTATCAAAAGTCAGATTCAAGCACTAATACCATTGAACAGGACATTTTGACCACACAGGCCGATTTGGATGAGCTCAAGAGGCTTGTTGACTGGATCCTTTGTAAGAACCCTGAAGTTATCACCATGGAGTCGACCGGTGTCTACTGGTTCAACTTATATCAGCAGCTTGAGGATGCAGGGCTAGGATCTAAATCACATGTCCTGAATGCACATGCTGTAAAGGTAATCTCAGGAAGGAAGACAGATAAGACTGATGCTGCTCATCTGGCTACTGTCGGCAGGCTGGGTATGTTCAGGTCGTCTTATATTCCTGAACCACTAGTACGAGAGACGAGGCTGCTTAGCAGGCACATTCATACCCTGACTCATGATAGAAGCAGGTGTAGTAACCGAATGCACAATAAGCTTACAGCGCTTGGTATGAAGGCTTCTGTTGCTTTTTCTGATGTGAATGGTAAGGCAGCAAGGATGATCATCCGTGCTGCCTTGAGCGGCATGACTGGTGAAACCTTAATCTCCTTCATTGAAGAGAACGGAAAAAGATTAAAGCTTCCAACTGAACAGATCTTTAAGTTAGTTCAGTTTCGTCCAGAGAAAATAGTAGCCAAGCAGCTCTACTATAATCTTACCACTCAATATGACTTAATCACCAGTCAAATTTCAGAACTTGGCAGAATGCTTGATAACATTCTTGAGCCTTTTTCAGTCCAGGTCTCTCTCTTGATGACTATTCCTGGATTTAACAAGAGGACTGCTCAGGTCCTCATCAGTGAACTGGGAGTTGATTGGAAATCTAATTTTCCAACCTCACATCACCTTGCCTCATGGATAGGCATTGCCCCAGGCAATAAGGAGTCTGCAGGCGTTCGCTACAGGACTGGTATTACCAAGGGTAATAAGTACATCAGAAACGCCCTGATTGAGGCAGCTCATGCAGCTGCCAAATCTAAAGACCATCGTTTAAGCGGTTTTTTCAAAAACATGTGTCATCGCAGAGGGGCAAAGAAGAGCAAAGTAGCCTTAGGGCACAAATTGCTCCGTATTGCCTATGCAATGATGGCCTCGGGCGAGCCTTACAAGATGACCAAACCTGAGGTTCCTGATGAAGATGGACTTTTCTCAGACGAGTCAACCAGCTCAGCTTCATCAAGTCAGTGTTACAACATCTCAGCTGCTGAAGCTACGGTGTCAGCTGATGAGTCATCAGTCGATGCCGCAGAAGCTGCCGGTGTTCTGGTTGCTGAAGCTACGGTGTCAGCTGATGAGTCATCAGTCGATGCCACAGAAGCTGCCGGTGTTCTGGTTGCTGAAGCTACGGTGTCAGCTGATGAGTCATCAGTCGATGCCACAGAAGCTGCCGGTGTTCTGGTTGCTGAAGCTGCGGTGTCAGCTGATGAGTCATCAGTCGATGCCACTCAAGCTGCCGACGGCCCGAGAGTCAAATCTGATGCCTCATCAGTTCAGTCCTCAGAGAGCTCAATTAACGAGTTTGCTAATGCAGAGGATGCTTTCGAGCTGTCTCCTTTATTTGCAAGGGAAGATGATTCGGCTGTAGTTATCTCCTCCAAAATGAGCAGGACATCCAGGCGTACCAAATCCAAGCCAAAGCAGGCCAACAATGCAGCCTCTGGGGGCTGGAATTCCGATCTGACTGAATCTTCGGTAAAGGATGAAGCTCCGCTCCTTGTATAGAGCGGGTTAGTCCATAGCTGGACTTCCCGCTTATATCTAAAGGCGTAAATGTCAATTATGGGGACCAAGGTCCTTAGATTTACTGCGCCCATAATTTCTGGGGCGAAACCAGCAAAAACCCCATATTTATGGGGTTTATCAAGAATGCTACTTGCGTAGCACCGGCATTTATGGCAACTTTTTGATATATGGTGTCGCATGCACGGCACTTTCATCCAGAGGTGCGCACTTAGCACGCTAAATTGCAGGTGGAGTGGGATATTAGTGGCATATCGATGCCACTATATCTTAAATCGTGCTCCGATCATAAATGCGATGTTTATCGCATTCTTATCCTCCAGCCCGGGGGACTTTCATAATAAAGAGCAGCCATTGCGCAGTGGGGCGAGTACCGGCGCCATTAACCGCTGATTAAAACTGCTGATGAAAGGTGATTTGAGGCACTCAGTCCTGACCCTGCTCCAGGAAGAAACAGCAGATTAAATCAGCAGCAGCACGAGCTGGTTTGTGGGGCAGTAAACTCCTCTGCTGACATATATGGCTTCCGGGTATGGGACTGCAAGTCTCTGTCATCCGTCATTGAGCGGCAGTTCAATATAACGCCGGGTGTCAGACAGTGTCAGAACATACTCAAGAACAGGCCAGACAAAGCTGCCTGCAATTAAGATGAAAGTACAAGTTGATCTGACATGGTCCTTAAACAGTGACAGGGGTACGGGTATGGGGATGGGTATAGGTACGGGGGTGGTTATGGCAGGTAGGAGAGCAGGTCAGCCTGGATCGGCCGGTAAATTAAGCACCAATGCTTTGCCCGGCCATGTTAAATAATATCCGGGCTGCAGCATTACAGATTTTACTGTCTTAAAGATTATGTAAAGCATAATTGAATTATTCATGCGGACAGACTGTTGACAGTTTACATTCTGTGAGTATGTACTGTCACCATCACGTGAATGATAGTGATAATGGGCGGGCGCTGCTAATTATGATATTGCTTCAGTCTCTGCGGCAGCGCGGAGGGGGTTACACTGCAAGTCATGCCAGCATAGTAAGAAACTGGCACAAGATAAATTGTTATGTAGAGTAATTATTAAAATTGCAGACTATAAATTCATGAGTGCATCAGTTAAGGCAGGTGCTTAACAGCAGGCAGCATGGATTGATATTGCACAGTAAAGGACAGGTGCTGACAGCGTACAGTGCAGGATTGGGCCGTGGGATAAGGCAGTATCGTCAGGTGAAAGCGTAAAGAACAGGAGAATTACAGCGGTTGACTGGGATTCTGGTGCAGTTTTGGGGGCACGACAATATCCTGTAATAGCCTGAGCTGTGGCAGGCCGGACGCCGACCTGTGCCAGCCAATGGTGGTGGCCCGCGATGTCAGTGCATTGCAGGGCAGGGCAGGACCTTGCGGGGCAGGACCTTGCGGGGCATGGCACGACCTTGCGGGACAGGGCAGGACCTGGCAGTGAAGTGTGAGTGGTGCGCAGTAAAAGAAAAGTCCCTGCAATGACGGAGCATGCAGGGACTTTCCTTAATTTACCTCACAGCAGGTGAGCCTACGTGAGGTGACGGCTAATCAGTACTGTGCCTGAGCCTGGCCGTGGGCGGTCATAAGACTTTGCCCTGTATGGTCCAGGCTTGCCTGTTATGACTGATTACTTGGCCTTCTTGCTTACTTCAGTGAAGTAGAAATGGCCCTGAGGGTGAATGATCTGGCCCTCAACTACAGGACGGTAGGCAGCCATGGTCTTGGCGTGGGAGATTGGCAGAACACCTACATCCTTTAACAGAACGGCATCAGCCTTCTTGTACAGAGCAGTACGCTCCTTGCCATCAGGTACCTTGGTAGCCTTGTTAATGATGTCAATGAACTCCTTGTTCTGCCATAAGCCCTGGTTGGCAATTGGATCAGGTGAGGCCAGGATGTTGATGTAGTTGTCAGGATCACCGTTGTCGCCAATCCAGCCGATGAAAGCAAGATCCCACTTGTCAGTTAAGATCTTGGCCCTGAAGGTACCCCAGTCGTATACGTCAATCTTGACCTTTACACCAACCTTGCTCAGGTAATTCTGTACGGCCTCAGCCAGTACCTGGCCGCCAACAGAGTTATAGGCACGGGAGTTGGAGTAGGTCAGAATGGTCAGCTCCTTGATACCCTTGGCGGCAAGAGTCTTCTTTGCAGCTTCAGGATTGTACTTAGGGGCCTGATTGTTCTTGTCGTAGCCCTCAAGAAGAGGTGGGAAGAAGGAGTGAGCAGGGGTTGAGTACTCCTTGTACAGAGACTTGGCCATCTCTGGAACGTTAATGGCCTGAGCAATAGCCTCACGGACATCACGGTCGGCAGTTATGTACCCGTCACGGCAGTTGTAAACCATATAGTTGGTGTTATTGCCCTCAGTCTCGAAGACCTTGTTGCCGGACTTCTTGATCTCATCAATTACGTTGGCATCGAGACCGTTGATGATGTCGACCTCACCATTCTTAAGAGCAACTACACGGGCGGCAGTTTCCTTCATGATGCGGTAAACAATGTTCTGTACAGGTGGCTTTTCGCCCCAGTAGTCATCAAAACGGGTAACAATCAGCTGCTGGCCCTTGTCCCAGGCTACAAACTTGTAAGGACCGGTACCTACAGGGTTCTCCATCAGGTTGTTGTTGAACTTCTTAAGAGCAGTCGGGGAGGCAATAGGAGCGGCGAAGGCCATGGCCATATTGCGCAGGAACGGAGTAGAACGCTCCTTTAAGGTAATCTGAACGGTGTACTCGTCAACCACCTTGGTCTCAACTACATTGCCCAGAACCAGCTCGGCGTAGGACATCTTGGCTACGCGGTTTTCAGGCTTCTGACGGTCATAGTTGAACTTTACGGCCTCAGCGTTAAATGGGGTGCCGTCATGGAACTTGACGCCTTCCTGGAGCTTGAATGTGTAAACAAGACCGTCGTCACTGATGGTCCAGCTCTTGGCCAGGGCTGGCAGAATGCCGGTACCGTTGTGCTCAAACTTGAGCAGTGACTCGTACATGTTGATATTCATGTTGCCTGAGTCGTTGTCATCAACCAGAGCAGGATCAAGGCCTAATGGCTCAGTTGAGGTGGCGTAGAAGAGATTGTCTTCAGCCTTGCGGGACATTGGAGCGCCGTTGGCAACTGAGGCTACAGTGCCGGCTGCAAATACCACCGATAAGGCAGCGGCAAGTAAGGTCTTGGAGGTGAAAAACTTCATGAAAAACCCTTTTTATGCAATGTGACCACGAGGCTGACAACTGAATCTGTCCAGCAGAAAGCGCCTTATATGCGTCTGTAGGGCAGCCTCGGAACAAGTCAGAATCAGTAAATGCTGATCTGGAGTCAGTCTGAGGGACAAAATCCCATGAAAAACGTTGAGCACAGCCAGCTGGCTGTTGCTGAATGCTTTTATTTTTAGGTTTGAACGGCCTGACAGTCAAGACGTGACCGCTCCCTAAATGAACAAAGCACATCAACTCGCTCAGCCCCGGCACTGCCAGTCGCCCGCAGCTGCCACACCATCAGGCCAGGCCTCCACACAGCGCCTGTTTATCAGGATTGTGGTGCCCCATACCCACAGTACCTGCCCAATACTCCACAGCAGTATCCCGGAAGGCAGGCAACAGGCCTCATGGTACAAAATTTAATCACAAGTTCATAAGACGCAGAGCCTGTAAATGGGCTTTTCATGAGCATAAAGCGACAGAGCCTACCTCCTCCTGCAGGGCCTGCGTATTTTTATCTGCAAAAGACCTGCAAATGCACAAATTGCCCACTTTTATGGCACCTGCCCTGAAAAGGTCAGCTCACATCCCAAAATTTGTGCGTTTATTAAACAGCATCAATGCTTACTGCACGATCATACTCACTGAACTTACTGCAAGACTTTACTCACTGTCTACCACCGGACATGATGCGTACTGCAGCACAACTGCAGAGCCACTGCATCGGCACTGCAACTCACAGCCCATACCCGGAAACACTCCAGCCAATGCTGTAACAGCTGCCAGAGCTGCATGATTCATCAAACCCAAAGCCAGACACAGCATGGCTGGCCAAACATCCTTCCTGCTGAGCATCCGCACTCCATTCCGCAGATATCCACAGACATGTGAACCAGACGTATAAATAAGGAACAATCAGGGCAGAGCCTGTCATGAGTAATGGCGTCAATATGCCGCCCTGACTTGACATATGCTCATTGCGATCAAGAGTGCAGGACATCATCCAGGTCCATACCTGACCAGGACGAACAGCAGACAGAACCAGCCATAGCCTGGTCGAGCATCAGCCAGAACCAGTCATGGCCAGGTCGAGCATCTGCCAGAACCAGCCATAGCCAGGTCGACCATCTGCCAGACCCAGTCATGGCCAGGTCGTGCACCAGTCAGAACCAGCCATAGCCTGGTCGAATATCTGCCAGACCCAGCCATGGCCTGGTCGAGCATCTGCCAGACCCAGCCATTGCAGGGAGTTTCAGCTGCATGAGCAATCCATGGCCGGTTTGACTGCTTTAAATAAATGATTTGCAGATCAGGCTATGACGCTTATGTCATCAGGCCAGCTTCGGCACAGGCAAAAGGACGACTATGTATGGAGAGCGGTTGTGCCATAAGGCACTTCAATATTGCTGCCCGTATCAGCTCCGTCTCAGGTGGCCGTCTTGTATGCAAAACAGCAAACGCAGCTGCTTTGAAAACTGTTAGGCCGGGTTTAACTGTAGCGGCATGTACCTGCTGTTATGGCCATGAAAGATGGCTCAGGAAAATATCGTAAAACAAGATACAGATCATGTTTATAAGCTCATATTCCTGGTAATCTAACCACTGGTACCCCAGGCTGCATAGAGACCTGAACCTGGTGTATCAGAACCAGCCCGGCTGTATGTTCATCAGCCGCTCAGCACAAAGTTTCATTCAACTTTTGGAGGCTTTTTGAGTACTGAATCTTCCTCAGGAACAAGTGGGGCAGCAG